>DATNLP010000523.1:0-17623 GCA_035602795.1 Acidimicrobiales bacterium
CCTTGGTGCGCAGGAAGTGGTCCGGGCACGACGTGCCCAGCCGGGCCAGGTCGAAGAGCTTCTCGCCGCTCAGGAACTCGAGCACCACCTCCGAATCGGTGAAGTGCCCGACCATACGGCTGTCGCGTGACGCCACGGCGCGCAAGTACGGGGCCAGGGCGGCCGCCTTGGCTCGCCGCTCGTCCGGCGCCAGCGGAGCGCGGTCGGGCGCGGGGGCGCCGAACGGCTCGGCCCGGCCGTGCTGGTCGATGAAGCGCTGCGCCTGGTCGATGATCCAGAGCGAGTTAGCCTCGGCCTCCGCGCTGGTGGCGCCCCAGGCCGTGATGCCGTGGCCACCCAGGATCACGCCGACGGCGTTGGGGTGGGAGTCGTGCACGGCGGCGATGTCGAGACCGAGCTGGAAGCCCGGTCGGCGCCAGGGGACCCAGACCACCCGGTCCCCGTAGATCTCCTTGGTCAGCCGCTCCCCGTCCGCCGCCGTGGCCACTGCGATCCCGCTGTCGGGATGCAGGTGGTCGACGTGGGCCGAGCCCACGAGTCCGTGCATGGCCGTGTCGATGGAGGGCGCCGCGGCACTCCGCCCGTGCAGGCAGAAGTCGAAGGCCGCCACCATCTCATCCTCGCGGTCCTCACCCGGGTAGACCTCTGCCAGGGCACGCAACCGGTCCAGCCGCAGCACGGCCAGGCCCTCCGCCCGCAGCCTGCCCAGATCGCCGCCCGATCCCTTGACCCACAACAGTTCGACGTCACCACCGCTGACCGGGTCGACGCCGACGCCCTTGGCCGACGTGTTCCCGCCTCCGTAGTTGGTGTTCCGCTTCTCGGCCCCGAGGCGGTGCGACCGCGCCAGCAGCTCGTCGGCGACGCCGCCCAACTCAGGCTCCCCAGCCGGCCTGGGTCCCGCCCACTCGCTCGTTGACGATCCGCTCGCGGTACCCGCTGGCTCCATATGCCGCCAGCGGATCACCCGGCCACCCCCGCCCGGCCCGCCACTCGGCCAGGTCGCCCCGGACGTCGGTGTAGAAGGCGTCCATCAGCACCTCGTTGCCCCCGAGCACGTCGCCGACCCGCTCGGCCTCGGCCAGCGCGGCCCGGTCCACCAGGAGCGCCCGTGCCGTCATCTCCTGCACGTTGAGCACGGAGCGGATCTGACCAGGGATCTTCTCCTCAATGTTGTGGCACTGGTCGAGCATGAACACGACGCCGCTCTCGGGTGCGTAGCCGCCGCCCCGGACCACCTCGAAGAGGATGCGGAAGAGCTGGAACGGGTCGGCCGCCCCGACGATGAGGTCGTCATCGGCGTAGAAGCGCGAGTTGAAGTCGAACGAGCCGAGCCGGCCCAGCCGCAGCAGCTGCATGACGATGAACTCGATGTTGGTCCCGGGCGCGTGGTGCCCGGTGTCGAGGCACACGGCGGCGCGCTCGCCCAGCGCCACGCAATGCGTGTAGGCCGTGCCCCAGTCGGGGACGTCGGTGGCGTAGAAGGCGGGTTCGAAGAATTTGTACTCGAGCACGAGGCGCTGGCGTGCGCCCAGCCGGGCGTACACCTGAACCAAGGAATCGGCCAGCCGCTCCTGCCGGTCCCGCAGGTCGGCCTGCCCGGGGTAGTTCGATCCGTCCGGCAGCCAGATCTTCAGGTCGCTGCTCCCTGTGGTGTCCATGATGTCGATGCACTCGAGCATGTGGGCCACCGCCTTGGCCCGCACCCGCTCGTCGACATGGCACAGGCTGCCCAGCTTGTAGTCGTCGTCTTGGAACGTGTTCGTGTTGATGGTGCCGAGCCGCAGGCCGAGGTCCTCGGCGTGGCGCGCCAGCTTGTCGAAGTCGTCGACCCGGTCCCACGGGATGTGCAATGCCACCGAGGGGGCGAGGCCGGTGTGCCGGTGCACCTCGGCCGCGTCCTCCAGCTTCTCCTCGGGGCCGCGCGGCACCCCCGGCTGGGCAAACACCTTGAAGCGGGTGCCCGAGTTGCCGAAGGCCCACGACGGCAGCTCGATCCACTGCCGTTCGAGCTCGGGTGCGATCTCGGCGAAGGTGGCCATCTCCCTCCTCGGGGCTGGGCGCCTGTGGGGCGGGATGTTCGATTTTGTTACATCGTACATCGATGGCAAAGCGGCCGGACACGACGCGCCGGACCAGCTCCCGGCGGCGTTCCGCGGGCGGCTCCCCGGCGGATCCAATAGCGTCCCTCCGGTCGTCCCAGAGCGGGTCGCGAGGTGCCAGGAGGAGAATTCGCCATGGGCAGTGGTCGTTATCGGGTGGTCCAATGGGCGACCGGCAACATCGGCCTGCGCTCTCTGCAGGCCGTCATCGAGCACCCCGAGCTCGAGCTGGTCGGGCTGTACGTGTACTCGGAGGCCAAGGCGGGTCAGGACGCGGGAGAGCTGTGCGGTCTGGCGCCGGTCGGCGTGCGGGCCACCCGCGACCTCGACGAAATCGTGGCGCTCCAGCCCGACTGTGTCCTCTACATGGGCGACCGGGCCGACATGGACGTGCTGTGCCGCCTGCTCGAGTCGGGCAGCAATGTGGTGTCGACGCGCAGCGAGTTCCACCGCCCGGACAGCCTCGACCCCGAACTGCGCGAGCGCATCGAGACGGCCTGTGCCAAGGGCAACTCGTCGCTCTACAGCACCGGATCAAGTCCCGGGTTCATCACCGAGGCGCTGCCGTTGACGCTGCTCTCGTTGCAGCGCCGACTGGACCGCCTGACCATTGAGGAGTTTGCCGACATGTCGTCGCGCAACTCACCCGAAATGATCTTCGACCTCATGGGCTACGGCCGCGACCCGTCCCACTTCGACCCCCGGGGCGTCGAGCTGCACGGCGGCGCCTCGTTCGCCGGCTCGCTGCGCCTCATCGCCGACGCCTTGTCCCTCCCGCTCGACGACGTGGTGTCAACCGGCAGCGTGGCGGTGGCCCGCCAGGCCACCGAGGTGGCGGCGGGGCGCATCGACGCGGGTACCATCGCCGCCCAACGACTCGAGGTGACGGGGATCCACCAGGGCAGGCCACTGCTGACTTTCAGCGCCAACTGGTACCTCACCACGGACGTGGACCCGGCGTGGGACCTGCGCGAGACGGGCTGGCACGTGCTCGTCGAGGGTGACACGCCGCTCGACATCGACATCCGCTTCCCGGTGCCGGACGAGGAGTGGGCGGCGACGTCACCCGGCCTCACCGCGCACCGGCCCGTGAACGCGGTGCCCTTCGTCTGCGCGGCCGAGCCTGGGATCCGCACCACGGTCGACCTACCCCAGATCATCCCGACCTTCGGATGACGGCGACCCACCCCTTGCGGGCACCGGGCGGGACGGCCGCGTGAGCACGGTCGGCATCGTCGTCGGCAACCCCAAGCCCCGCTCGCGCACGCTGAGCGTGGCCGAGGCGGTTGCGACAGCGGCCGCCGGTGCGGTCGGTCTGGACGCCGCCGAGCGCGTCATTGTGGACCTGGCCGATCTCGGTCCCCAGCTCTTCGACTGGTCCTCGTCGGCGGTGAAGGACGCCGTGACCGCCGTGGGCGGGTGCGCCCTGGCGGTGGTGGCCTCACCCACCTACAAGGCGAGCTACAGCGGCCTGCTCAAGGCGTTCCTCGACTGGTTCAGCACGACTGACCTGGGCGGCGTCACGCTGGTGCCCCTCATGGTGGGTGCCGGCGCGCAGCATGCGCTGGCCGTCGAAGTCCATCTGCGGCCCGTCCTGGTCGAGCTCGGTGCCACACTCCCGACCCGTGGCCTCTACGTCCTCGAGTCACAGCTCGACGACCTCGACACCGTGGTCGGCGCCTGGCTACAGGAGGCCGGCCCGCAGCTACGGGCGGCGGTGGGGGAAGCTCCCTAATCCTTCATCCCCTCGGCTAGCGCCCGGTCCACTCGGGCGATCGCTTCTCGGCGAACGAGCGCGCGCCCTCCTGGGCGTCTTCGGAGTGGAAGACAGCGTCCACGAGCTTGATCTGTTCCTCCCACAACTCGTCTTCGGTCCGGCCTGGAGCCCTCCGCAGGAGTTGCAGCGCGGCATCGACGCCCAGCGGAGCGTTGCGGGCGATGGCGGCGGCCAGCTCGAGCGCGGTGTCGAGGGCGTGGCCGGTCTCGCACAGGTCCACGATCAACCCGTGCTCGAGGGCAGCCTGCGCAGTGAGCAGCTCGCCCGTCAGGGCCAGCTTGGTGACCAGCGACTGGGGAAGTTGGCGCGGTAGCCGCAGGAGGGCGCCCCCGCCGGGGAACAGGCCGAATCTCACCTCGGGCGAGCCGAACCTGGCGTCGGTGGAGGCCACCAGGAGGTCGGCGGTCAGCGCCAACTCCAGCCCACCGCCGACGGCGATGCCCTCAATAGCGGCGATGAGCGGCTTCCGGCATCCGTGGCGCAGCACCGTGTCGATCTTCTCGGGCAGTCCATGTTCGGCGAAGGCCTTGAGGTCCATGCCGGCGCAGAAGGAGCCGCCGCTCCCGGTCAGGATTCCGACTCGCAGATCGGGGTCGGCGTCCAGGGTGCGGTAGGCGGCGAGCACCCCGAGGGAGATCTCCGAGTCGATGGCGTTGCGGACGGCCGGGCGGTTGAGCGTAATGACCAGGGTGCGGTCGGCGACCTCTGTGAGGACGGCGGCGGCCTCGCTCACGGGATGCGGACGGGCATCTTCTCCCACCCCCGCACGGTGGAGGTGCGGGCCTGCACTGCGTTGTCGTAGTCGACCTCCCACTCCGGGAACCGCTGCAACACTTCCTCGAGCGCGATGCGGGCCTCGAGGCGGGCCAGGTGCGCGCCCAGGCAGAAGTGGATGCCGTAACCGAAGCTCAGGTGGCGCCCCACCTTCCGCGTGATGTCGAAGCGGTCCGGGTCCTCGAACTGGCGCTCGTCCCGGTTGGCCGACCCGTTGATGATCACCATGACGCTGCCGGCCGGCACGGTCTGCCCCTGGTGCTCGACGTCCTTGGTGACGTAGCGGGCTTGGACCGGGGACGGGGCCTCGTAGCGCAGAAGCTCCTCGACCGCGTTCGGGATCAGCGCCGGCTCGGCGGCCAGCGCCTTGCGCTGGTCGGGGTGCTCGGCCAACAGCTTGGCCGCCCAGCCGATCAGGCGGGTCGTGGTCTCGTTCCCGGCCCCGGCGAGCAGGGTGATGTACCCCAGGATCTCGTCGCGCGTGAGCGTGCGCGTCGTGCCGTGCTCGTCCGTGAACTCGGCGTTGAGCAACTCGGTCATCAAGTCGTCCGAGGGGTTCTCGACCCGCCAGTCGATGTACGCCCCGTAGTCATCTGCTGCCTCTTCCCTGGTGGAGAGGTCGAGTCCGGCACCGGGCATCACGCCCTCGTCGAGCCGGAGGTTGTCGTCCATGTGCTCCCGGAGCTTCTCCTGGTCCTCCTCGGGGATTCCGAGCAGCATGCCGATCGTGCGCATTGGGATCTCCACGCCGAGGTCGGCGATGAAGTCGAAACCGCCCGCGCCGATCAGCGGGTCGAGCTTGCGGGCGGCGTAGGCACGGACCTGTGGCTCGATCTCGGCCATGCGCCTCGGCGTGAATACCCGGCTCATGAGCCCGCGGTGCAGGTCGTGATCCGGCGGGTCTTCGAAGATGAACAAGCCGGGCGGCATCTCCATGTCCGTCTTGATGAGCTCGAGCACCGAGCCCTTGGCCGAGCTGTACGTCTGCCACTCGACGAAGCAGCGCTCGACGTCCTCGTAGCGGCTGATCGCGTAGAAGTCGTACTTCTCGTTGTAGTAGAGCGGGGCCTCGTCGCGGAGGCGCTTCCACACGGGGTACGGGTCGGCGTCGATGGCGAAGTCGTAGGGGTCGTAGTAGACGTCGGACGCAGTCGTGGCCATCTCGTTCTCCCTTGCGTGGTGAGTGACCGGGAATCTTCACAGCTCTTTGTGAGGACGCTCGCTGAAAGTAACATTATCTCGTGACAAGAGCCTCGTTCTCACTCCTTGGCGCCCAGCTGGCCGGGTGCTCCCTGTGAGCGCGACCTCAGGCGAATCGGCCCCGTGGCCGTCCATCCCGGCCATGCTCGCCGGCTCGGCCGAGCGTTTTGCCGACTTGGTGGCGGTTCGGGACGGAGATACCTCGCTGACCTACCCCGAACTGGCCCAGGCCGCCCGCCACTTCGCCGCTGCCCTGGTCGAGTCCGGTGTCGAGCCGGGCGACCGGGTGGCCATCTGGTGCTTCAACTGCGTCGAGTGGGTCGTCGCCGTGCTGGGCCTCTTCTCGGCCGGGGCCGTGCTGGTCCCCGTCAACACGAGGTTCAAGGGTCCCGAGGCGGCGGACATTCTGGCGCGCAGCGGGGCCCGGGCCCTGGTGACCGTGACCGACTTCCTCGACACCGACTACGTGGCCATGCTCGAGGCCGCGGGCGCGCCGCCGCCGGCGCTCGAAACCGTCGTCGTCGCCCACGGCCCGGCCACCGGCGGCGCCCTCCCCTGGCGGGACTTCCTCGACCGCGCCACCTCAGAGTCGTTGGCCGAGGCCGATCGCCGAAGCACCGCACTCACCCCCGACGACCCCTCGGACATCCTCTTCACCTCGGGGACGACGGGAGTACCCAAAGGGGTCGTGATGACGCACGGCCGCACCCTGATCGTGGCCACCGACTGGGTCGCCATGACCGGGTTGCGTGCCGGGGACGTCTACCTGCAGGTGAATCCCTACTTCCACATGTTCGGCTTCAAAGCCGGCATCCTGGCCAGCGTCGCCGCCGGCGCAACCATGCTCCCCGAGCCCGTGTTCGAGGTGGAGCGCGTGCTGACCCGCGTCGGGTCCGAGCACGTCACCGTGCTGCCCGGAGCGCCCACCATCTACCAGGCCATCCTCGACCACCCGACGCGCCAGGACCACGACCTCTCGAGCCTGCGCGTGGCGGTGACCGGCGCCGCCGACATCCCCGTCGAGCTCATCCGCCGGGTGCACGCCGAACTTCCGTTCGACACGATCGTCACCGGCTACGGGCTCACTGAGGGCGGTACCGCGTGCGCCACCGAAAAGGGGGACGACCCCGAAGCGATCGCGACCACTGTCGGGCGGGCCCGTCCCAGCTTCGAGATGCGTGTCGTTGGCGAGGGCGACCGCGAACTCGGGACCGGCGAGGCGGGCGAGGTCCTGCTGCGCGGCGGCAGCGTCATGGCCGGCTACCTGGACGACCCCGAGGAAACGGCCAAGGTCCTCTCACCCGACGGCTGGTTGCGCACCGGCGATCTCGGCGTCATAGATGACGCGGGTCGCCTGCGCATCGTCGGCCGCGTCAAGGACATGTTCATCGTCGGTGGCTTCAACGCCTACCCCGCCGAGATCGAGAACGCCCTCCTGCGCCACCCGGCGATACAGCAGGCGGCCGTCATCGGCATCCCCGACCAGCGCCTGGGAGAGGTCGGCATGGCGTTCGTCGTGGTGTCCGGGGACGTGTCCGAAGCCGACATCATCGCCTGGAGCCGCGAGCAGATGGCCAACTACAAGGTGCCGCGGGCCGTGGAGATCGTGGACGCCCTCCCGGTGAACGCCACCGGCAAGGTCGTGAAGGCCGAGCTGCGTCAGCGGGCAACGACGTCGCAGGCGCAGCAGAAGGGCGCGTCCGCATGACCGATTCCGAACGCAGCGGCCTGCAGTCCGTGAGCGGCTTGCGGGTGGTCGAGCTCGGGGTGTGGGTGGCTGCGCCCTCGGCGGCGGCCCTGCTCGCCGACTGGGGAGCGGACGTCATCAAGGTGGAGCCGCCGACGGGCGATCCCATGCGCAACGCGTTCGGGTCTTTGGGGATCGGCGGCGACGACTTCCCCAACCCGGCCTTCGCGCAGGACAACCGGGGGAAACGCAGCGTCGTCCTCGACCTGCGCCAGCCGGAGGCCCGCGATCAGCTCGAAGCACTCCTCGAGACCGCCGACGTCTTCCTCACGAACCTGCGCCCGGACGCGCTCGACGGGCTCGGCCTGGAGCCCGAGGCCACGGTGGCCCGCCACCCCCGTCTGGTCTACGGCAGCGTCAGCGGGTACGGGCTGCGCGGGGAGGACCGCAACCGGTCGGCCTACGACATCGGCGCCTTCTGGGCCCGCTCCGGCCTGTCGGTCCAGCTGGCCACCAACGCCGAAGGGGTGCCGCTCAATGCGCGCGGCGCCATCGGCGACCACATCAGCGGCCTGGCCACGCTGGCCGGGCTCCTGGCAGCGGTGCTCGAGCAGCGCCAGACCGGGCGCGGCCGGGTGGTCGAGGTGTCGCTCCTGCGCACGGGGGCATACGTGCTCGGGTGGGACCTGAGCCTCCAGGCCAACCTGGGCAAGGTGGCGCCGGCCGAAGCGCGGCACGTGAATCAGACCCCGATGATGAACTCGTATCGGACCAAGGACGGGCGCTGGTTCTTCTTCACCGGCCTGGAGGCCGATCGCCACATCGACAAGATCTACCGGGCCCTCGGCCGCGAGGACCTGCACGAGGACGCTCGCTTTGCGAACGCGCGGGCGTTGCGCAAGAACCGCACCGAGGTCATCGCCGTGCTCGACGACATCATCGGGCAGGAGCCCCTCAGTGTCTGGGCCGAGCGCTTCGAACGCGAGGGTGTGTGGTGGGCGCCGGCGCAGACGCCGGCCGAGGTGCTCGAGGACCCGCAGCTGTTGGCCAACGACGGGATCGTGGAGTTGACGAGCGAGGCGGACGGGGCCTCACAGCGCTCGATCAACGGCCCCGTCAGCTTCTCCGACGTGCCCATCCGGCCGCACACCCCGGCGCCGCGCCTGGGCGAGCACACCGACGCCGTGCTGGCCGAGCTGGCGGGGCGAAAAGAGCCTCCGGGCGTCTGAGATCCCGGTCCGTTCAAGCGGACGGGCTCAGCACCGCAGTGACTGTGCTCGACCGGAGGCGGTCCCCGTCGAGCTGCCGCACGGAACCCGTGAGGAGACACTCGACTTCGAGGCGGATGTCGCTCGAAGAGGCACCGACCAGGAGGTCGACCGGACCCGGCTCCAAAATCCGGGTGTAGTCAATACCCGAGTAGGCCAGAAGGTCCGTCGGCACCTTCCAGGTGATCCGGGCCTGCTGTGCGGGCGCCAGTGCGACCCGCTGGAATCCGACGAGCTGCTGCACGGGCCGCAGGACACATGCGTCCCGGTCACGGATGTAGAGCTGGACGACCTCCTCGCCGGCGCGGGTGCCGCTGTTCCGGACGCTGCAGGAAACCTCGATGCACCCGTCGACCGCCAGCTCCGTGGGTGCCTCGAGGTCGGCGTAGTCGAACGTCGTGTAGGAGAGGCCGTGCCCGAAGGGGTACACGGCACCGAACCCCTTCAACGGGGGACTCCCGGGCGACGTCGGCAAGTGGCCGACGTAAATGGGCTGAAATCCTGCGCCTGCGCTGAAGGTGACCGGCGAGCGACCGCCGGGGTCGGCCTCACCGAGGAGGACGTCCGCAATTGCGTGCGCACCCTCTAGACCCGGGAACCACGCCTCCACAATGGCGGCGCACGACGACGCGGGCGTCAGGTCGTAGGGACGCCCGCTCAGGAGGACGAGCACGACGGGCGTCCCGCTGCCCAGCACGGCCTCGAGGAGGGATGCTTGACCTCCCGGTAGGGACAGATCCGACGCATCGGACCCTTCCCCAACGGTGCCCTCGCCGAAGAGTCTCGACCGGTCGCCCAGCACGACGACGGCGACGTCCGCTGCCTGGGCCGCGGCGACCGCCTCGGGGATCCCCTCGAGCTCGCGGTCCATCACGTGTGCGCCCTCGACATACGAGACGGCCTGATCCAGCCGTGTCCGCAGTGCCCCGAGCACCGTGTGCGATGGTGCGCCAACCGCGGCGTCCGCAGAACCACGCGCCAGCACGTGGTTCTCGAAGCTGTAGTCACCGAACAGCGCCAAGGAATCGTCCGCATTCGGCCCGATGACTGCAATCCTCGCTGACCGCCCGTCGAGCGGAAGCACCCCGTCGTTCTTCAGCAGGGTGATCGAGCGCACAGCGATGATTCTCGCCAGCTCCCGGTCCGCAGGTTCCTCCAGGGCCGCGGTGAGCGGTTCGACATACGGTCGCTCGAAGAGGCCCAACTCGAACTTGATTCGAAGCACTCGCTCCACCGCCAGGTCGACCGTCGCCATGTCGAGCAGTCCGCGGTCCAGCGCTTCGGGTACGCCCTCGATCATTTCGGCGGGGAACGGCAGCTCGACGTCCATCCCGGCCGTCAGCGCAGTCGCCACGGCGGTGGCGCGATCGGTCGCCACGTGGTCCTGATCGCGCAGGTTGGAAACTCCGAAGTAGTCGGACACCACGGTCCCGCGAAAACCCCACGCCTCCCGCAGCACGTCCGATAGGAGCCAGCGGGATCCGTGAGCGGCCTCACCGTCGATGGCGACGTACGCCGGCATGACGCCCCAGGCCCCGGCGTCACGCACCGCCATCTCGAACGGGAGCAAGAAGACGTCCGCCAGCTCGCGCCGGCCTACGTGGACGGGTGCGACGTTACGTCCGCCTTCGCTGAAGGAGTACCCGGCGTAATGCTTCAACGTGGCGGCGACGCCATTGGAGAGATCGTCACCCTGCAGACCCTCGACATACGCTGCGGTCAGCACGGCGACGAGGTAGGGCTCCTCGCCGAATGTCTCCTCGACGCGACCCCAACGGGCATCACGGGCCACGTCGGCCACCGGGGCCAAACCCTGGTGCGTACCGATGGTTCGCATCTGCCGCCGGATGACGTCGGCCATCTGGCGGACGAGCTGCGGGTCCCAGGTGGACGCGAGGTTGAGAGGACAGGGAAACGAGGTCGCATCCTGCGCCATCAGTCCCGAAAGGCACTCCTCGTGGCAAATCGCCGGTATGCCCAGCCGTGTCTGCTCGACCAAGCGCCGTTGGAGCGCGTTCACTTTGTCGATCCCGACCGAAGGATCGAGTGGACGACTGCCGTAGGGACGGGAAACATGACCGATCCCGTGGGCGAGCGCATCGGGTGTGTTCATGGCCGCTGCTGCGTCGCCGTCGACCTCGCGTGGGGCAATCTGAGCCCTGTCGGTGACGTCGATCCAGACGGCGGTCAACTGGGCCGCTTTCTCCTCCACGGTCATGCGGGCGAGCAGATCTGCGACGCGTTCTTCGATGGACGCGGTCGCCAAGCGGTAGGTGTCGGTCACGTCAGGCTTGACGGAGCGGCTCAGGCCTGACCGCGCGCCCGGGCCAGCAGGCCCCGGGCGATCACCAGCCGCTGGATCTCGTTCGTCCCTTCTCCGATCACCATCAGGGGCGCGTCACGGTAGAGCCGCTCGACGGGGAACTCGGTCGTGTAGCCGACCCCACCGTGGATCCGCATGGCTTCCATGCTCAACTCGAGCGCCGTCTCGCTGGCGAACAGCTTGGCCATGCCGGCCTCGACGTCGCAACGCAGGCCCTTGGCCCTGCGCTCGGCGGCGTTGCGAGTCAGCAGCCGGGAGGCTTCCAGCCGTGTGGCCATGTCGGCCAGCTTGAGCTGGATGGCCTGGTGCTCACCGATGGGCTTGCCCATGGTCTCGCGCTGCTGGGCGTAGGCGAGCGCGGCGTCGAAGGCGGCCCGCGCCACGCCCGTCGCCCGCGCCGCGATGTTGATCCGGCCTACCTCGAGCACGCCGAGGATCTGCGGCAGGCCCCGACCGAGCTCGCCGATCACGTTGGCCGCCGGGATGCGGTGGTCGACGTAGGACATCTCCACCGTCTCGACGCCGCGGTAGCCCAGCTTGCTGACGTGCTTGCTGACCGTGAGCCCTTCGAACTTCGGTCCCGGCTCCTTCTCGACGATGAAGGCCGTGATGCCCTCCTCCGCCCGCGCCGCCAGCGCCACGATGGACGCCAACTCGCCGTTGGTCACCCAGGCCTTGCTCCCGTTGAGGATGTACTCGTCGCCGTCGCGCTGAGCCCGGCACGAGATGTTGCGGGTGTCGCTGCCGGCGTCGGGCTCGGAGAGGGAGAGCGCCCCCCGCCGCTCGCCCGTGGCCATGATCGGGAGCCAGCGCCGCTTCTGCTCCTCCGTCCCGTGGGTCAGGATGAGGATGGCCGCCATGGTGTGCGTGTTGACGATGCCGGTCAGGCTCATCCAGCCGTAGGCCAGCTCCTCGATGACACCGATGTAGGTCAAGAGGTCCAGTCCGAGCCCGCCGTACTCCTCGGGGATGGTGACGCCGAACAGGCCGAGCTCCTTCATCTGCTCGACGATCGCGGCCGGGAAGGTGTCGGTCCGCTCGAGGTCGGCCGCCACCGGGATGACCTCGCGCTGGACGAATTTGCGCACCGTCTCGATGATTTCGGACCGGACGGCCTCGTCGGTCGCTGCGGGCTTCGTTCCGGTCACGCCGGCACCGCCTTTCTTTCGGCGATAACCCTACCCTTCAATCGTGTTGACGCCGAATCTCAATTTGGAGAAGATTGTTTCCGTGACCACGGGCCTCATGCATCGCGGGCTCGAGTCGGCCGCGCTCCGCTTTCCCGATCATGTCGCCGTCCTGGCGGGCGATGACCGCTGGACTTTTGCCGAGCTGGATCGGGCAGCCAACGCCGCGGCGGGGCATCTCGTCTCCCTGGGCGTCGGACCGGGAGACCGCGTGGCCGTGATGACGTCGAACCGGCCCGAGTTCGTGGTGGTCGTGCAGGCCACCAGCAAGCTGGGCGCCGCCCCGGTGCTGTTGAACTCGTCCTGGAAGGCCCGCGAGGTGGCGACGGCGCTCGGCCTGACCGGACCTCGCTGCGCCGTGGCCGACGGTGCCGCCGTGGCCCTGCTGGTCGACCAGCTGGGCGCCGCCGCGGTCCTCGACCTCGACGCGCCCCGGGCCGCGTCCGTCATCGACCGGACCGGCACAGACGGACCACCCGATGCGGCGGTGCGGGAGACCGACGACGCCGTCTTCGTGTTCAGCTCCGGCACCACCGACAGCCCGAAGGCGGTGCGCCACACCCACGGCTCCATCGCGTTGGCTACCGAGCACTGGTGCCTGGCGCTCGGACTGACCAACGACGACCGGTTCCAGGTCGCCACGCCGCCGTCGCACATCCTCGGTTTGCTCAACCTGCTCGCCGCGGCGGCGGCCGGCGCCACGGTCCGCCTGCACCGGCGCTTCGACCTCGACGAGGAGCTGCGCTGCATAGAAGAGGAGCGGATGACGCTCGAGATGGCGGTGGCCCCCATCGCGCTGGCCATGGCCAACCACCCCGACCTCGAGCGCTGCGACCTGTCGTCGTTGCGCTACGTCATGTGGGGGGCCACGCCGGTGACGCCTTCGGTGGCCGAGACCGTGACCGCCCGCTCCGGCGTGCGCTGGTTGCCCGCCTACGGCACGAGCGAGGTGCCCGTGATCACCGCCAACCCGGTTGATCGGCCCGACGCCTGGCGCCTGGATTCGGCCGGGCTGCCCGTGGGCGACGTCGAGCTGCGCGTGGCCGACCTCGACAGCGGTGCGGTCTTGCCCGCTGGGGAGACGGGAGAGATCCAGGTGCGCAGCGCCACCGCGATGGCCGGGTACCTGCCCGAGGCGGCCACGGCGGCCGCCTTCGCCGACAGCGAGTGGTACCGCACCGGCGACGTCGGCTACCTCGAGCCGGAGGGCTGGGTGCACCTCACCGACCGGCGCAAGGAGATGATCAAGGTCAGCGGGTTCCAGGTCGCCCCGGCCGAAATAGAAGCCGTTCTGCACGGGCATCCCGCCGTGGTCGACTGCGCCGTGTTCGGCGTTCCCGACGAGCAGGCCGGGGAGGTGCCCGTGGCCGCCGTGCAGCTGGAGCCGGGAGCCACCGTCGGCGCCGGCGACCTCCAGCGCCTTGTCGCCGCCGAGCTGGCCACCTACAAGCACCTGCACCGGGTCGTCCTGGTCGACAGCATCCCGCGGACGCCGTCGGGCAAGGTGCTACGCCGCGTGCTGCGCGACGAGTGGGCCCCGCAGCTCCCCCTCGCAGTGAGCGGAGCGGGCTGATGGACGTGCGCCTCTCGGCCGAACAGTCCGCGCTGCGCGACGCCGCGGCTCAGGCGGTCGATCGCCTCGGGCCCGCCACCGTGGCCGGCCTCGACGACGCCGAGCGCACGGCGAAACTCGACGCCGCCGTCACAGCGTCGGGCTGGCGGGAGCTGCGCACCCCCGTGGACGGCGGTGCACCTCTGGCGTCGGCCGTCGAGGTGGCCATCGTCGCCGAGGAGTTGGGCCGTGGCCTGGCCGACGCCGCCTTCCTGGGTCCCACGCTGGCGGCCGAACTGCGCCGCCGGGCGGGTGCCCCGGACGCCGGCGTGCCCGAGACGGTGGCGCTGCGCCACGACCTCTCGGCTCCTGCGTGCGCGGTCGACGGTGTGCTTCCGAACGGCGCCGTCGCGATCGATGCCTTGGGTGCCACCAGCGCCCTCGTCCTCATGGAGGATGGCGGTGGGTACGCGCTGGGCGCGGTCGCGCTCGGCGAGAACGCGGCCGGCCTCGACCTGACGCGTCCCTCCGTGACCATCCCGGCGTCCGAAGTCGCCGCGTTGGAGAGTCAGACGACGACGCTCGGACTGGGTGACCTCGGCACCTGGGACAGCCTTGCCCTCGCCGTCACCTGCGCTGACCTGGTCGGCATCATGTGCGGAGCGGTGACCCTGGCCACCGGGTACGCCCGTCAGCGGGCGCAGTACGGCGCCACCATCGGGTCATTCCAAGCCGTGCAGCACCTGCTGGCCGACGCCCACGTCGCCATGGAGGGATCGCGCTCCATCGCGCTGCATGCCGCCTGGGCCGTCGACGCGCTCCCGGCCGCGGACGCGCTGGTCGCCGCCTCGTCCGCCAAGGCCTACTGCGCCAGGGCCGCCCGCTCGGTGTGCGAGACCGCCATTCAGGTGCACGGTGGCATCGGCAACACCTGGGAGTGCCTGGCCCACGTCTACCTGCGCCGCGCGCTGCTCTCGACCGATGTGCTCGGTGGGGTGGGACCCAACCTCGAGCGGGTGCTGGCGTCGCACGGTCTTGGAGGTGACCATGGACTTCGCTGACTCGCCCGACGAGGCCGCTTTCCGCCAGCGCCTGCGCGAGTGGCTGGCGCACAACAACCCGGGCCTGCCGCCCTCGTCGACGTCGGACGAATACTGGGCCGCGCAGGCGGGCTGGCACGAGAGGCTCTACGACGCCGGCTTCTTCGGCCTGTCGTGGCCGACCGCGGTCGGCGGGCACGGACTGCCGAGCGTCTACGACGTGATCCTCGACGAGGAGCTCATCGCCGCTGCCGCCCCGCCGCGGCCGAGCATCGGTTACCTGGTCCAGGGCTTGCTCGAGCACGGCAACGAGGACGTACAGCAGCGCTTCCTGCCCGGGCTGGTCAACGGACGGGACCGCTGGTGCCAGGGCTTCAGCGAGCCCGACGCTGGCTCCGACCTGGCCTCACTGCGCACCCGCGCCGTGCGCGACGGCGACGAGTTCGTCATCACCGGCCACAAGGTGTGGACGAGCTATTCGGACCAGGCCGAGTGGTGCCTCGTCCTGGCCCGCACCGACCCCGACGTGCCCAAGCACAAGGGGATCTCGGCCTTCGCCGTGCCGATGCGCCAGCCCGGCATCGAACAGCGGCCGCTGAAGATGATCAACGGCATCACCCGGGAGTTCGGCGAGGTGCTCTTCGACGGCGCCCGCGTCGACGCCGCCAACATGATCGGCGAACCCGGGGAGGGCTGGCGGCTGGCCATGACGGTCGTGAGCCACGAGCGCGAGCCCGGCGAGCTCGGCTACGTCGCCCGCTACGGCAAGCTCGCCAACGAACTGGCCCACGTCGTGGGAGCGGACCCCGCCGCGTTCGGTCCCGAGCAGCGCCGCGACCTGGCCTGGGCGTTGGTCGAAGTCGAGATGCTGCGCTGCCACGTCAGCCGGCGCCTGTCCGACCGCCTCGGCGGTCTCACGCATGGTCCCGAGGGCTCGGTGGACAAGCTGCTGATGACGTCTACCGAGCAGGCCGTGGGCCACGCCGCGCTTTCGGTCGGGGGCGTCGCGCCGGCGGGTGGGGACGACACCTGGCTGCGCGTGTACCTCTACAGCCGTGCCCAGAGCGTCATGGGCGGCACGTCGCAGATCCAACGTAACCTCGTCGCCACCCGGATCCTGGAGCTCCCCACCTCATGACCACCTACGACGTTCCCGACGAGATCCTCGTCGGCTCCGACGGCCCGATCCGCGTGATCACGCTGAACCGGCCCGAGAACCTCAACGCCACCAACCACGTGCTGCACGCCGGCCTCGCCGGTCTGTGGCCGCAGATCGACGCGGACGAGGACGCCCGGGTGGCGGTCCTGACAGGGGCCGGGCGCGCCTTCTCGGCCGGCGGCGACTTCAATTACATCGACGAGCTGTCGAAGGACCGCGACCTCCGCCACCTGTCCCTCACGCACGGGAAGCAGATCGTGACGGGGATGGTCCGGTGCCGCGTGCCGATCGTGGCCGCCGTAAACGGTCCGGCGGTGGGGCTCGGCTGCAGCCTGGTGGCGCTCTCGGACATCGTCTTCATGGCGGAGACCGCCCACCTGGCCGACCCGCACGTGCTCCTCGGACTGGTCGCCGCCGACGGCGGACCGGTCGTATGGCCGCTCCTCACGAGCCTCCAGCTGGCCAAGGAGTACGCGCTGACGGGGGACCGCATCCCCGCCGAGCGGGCGGCCGCCATGGGGCTGGTCAACCACGTGGTTCCCGACGACGAGGTGCTCGTTCGGGCCATGGAGTGCGCGCAGCGGCTGGCCAAACTGCCGCAGGGCGCGGTGGAGGACACGAAGCGGATCTTCAACATCCAGATGGAGCGGGCCGTCCTTTCCGTGCTCGACTACGCGCTGAGCGCGGAGGACCGTTCGTTCACGTCGCCCGAGCTGCGGGCCAACGTGGACCGCATGCTCAAACGCGAGCGCGAGGGCGCATAGCCGGGCTCATCGTGCCTGAGCGGGGAGGCCGTGTCCCGACCGAACCGGCTGCTGTTCATGCCCGACCAGCTGCGGGCGGACGCGCTCGCCTGCTTCGGGAGCCCGGTGGGCGGGACTAGGCGTGCGTCGGTACCTGGGTGAGGATCGCAGGAGCATCGGCCGCCGCCGACGGGACCACGGGACGGCGCCGGCGCACAGTGACGACGGCCCCCTTGTGTGGAATCAGCGTGACGTGGCGCACCCGCGTCCGCTCCGCCGGCCGCGACGTCGGCTCGAGCTCCACGCGGCGCAGCACTTCGGCCAGCACGACGCGCATTTCGGTCAGGGCGAAGGCGGCGCCGAGGCAGCGGCGGCTGCCCCCACCGAAGGGGATCCAGACATTGAGGTCGGGCCGCTGCCCGACGAAGCGCTCCGGCCGGAACATCAGCGGGTCGGGGTAGTTCTTCGGTGAGCGCAACACGAGGAAGATGGCGGGGTCGACGAAAGTGCCGGCCGGCAGGTGGAGCTCCCGGACGCCCTCGCCGATGGTCACGTCGGTCACCAGCTTGCGGGTGATATCGGGCACGACCGGGCGGATGCGCAGGCTCTCGGTGACGACGGCGTCCAGATAGGCGTCGTCGCCCTCGTCGGCCGCCTGCACGGCCCTGGCCAGGACGCCGGGATGGCGCACCAGCCGCTCGAGAGCCCATGAGAGGCCAGTGGCCGTCGTCTCGTGCCCGGCCAGCAGCAGGGTCACGAGCTGGTCGCGGATCTCGTCTGCCGTCATGGCGGTGCCTTCGTCCTCACGGTG
>DATNLP010000527.1:0-5850 GCA_035602795.1 Acidimicrobiales bacterium
GGTCGAGGCCACGCCGATTTCGGGGCCGGCCCGCGTGTAGAGCACGCCGTCGGCCGCCCGGGCCATGGAGGAGTCGACCACGTTGGAGACGACCAGCACCTTGGCCCCCAGCCGGGCGGCCTCCCGCATCGCCTCCGACGTGTCGAGCGTCTCGCCCGACTGGGAGACCCCCACGCACAGCGTGCGCTCGTTCAGCACCGGGTCCCGGTAGCGGAACTCGCTGGCGATGTCGACCTCCGTGGGCAGCTTGACCCAGTGCTCAATGGCGTACTTGGCCACCAGGGCCGAGTGGTAGCTCGACCCGCAGGCCACAATGAAGACCTTGTCGATGCCGCGCAGCTCGTCCGCCGAGAGGCGCATCTCGTCGAGAACCAGCTCCCCCCCGGGCCCACGCCGGTCCAGCAGCGTGTCGGCCACCGCGCGCGGCTGCTCGTCCATCTCCTTGGACATGTAGTCCTCGAAGCCGCCCTTCTGCGCCGCCTCGAGGTCCCAGGAGATGCTCAGCTGCTCGGGCTCCACCGGTGTGCCGTCGAGCGTCGTCACCTCGATCCGACCCGGCCGCAGCACGGCCACCTGGTCGTCGGCCAGCGCGAACACCGTGCGCGTGTGCCCGATCAGCGCCGGGATGTCCGACGCCAGCAGCGCCATGCCGTCCTCGAGCCCGAGCACCAAGGGCGTCGAGCGCCGCGCCGCCACAATGACGTCCGGCTCGTCGGCCCAGATCACGCCGATGGAGAAGGCGCCCCGCACCCGCCGCAGCATGGAGCGGACGGCCGCGTCCAGCGTCACTCCGGCCCCCCCGCCGGCCAGCTCCGCCTCGATGAGATGCGCCATCACCTCGGTGTCGGTGTCCGACGTCAGGACGTGGCCCGCCGCCTTCAGCTCCGCCCGCAGCACGGCGTGGTTCTCGATGATGCCGTTGTGGATGATGGCCACCCGCCCCGTGCAGTCGAGGTGCGGGTGGGCGTTCGACTCGTCCGGGTGGCCGTGGGTGGCCCAGCGCGTGTGGCCGATGGCGGCGGCGTGGCCCTGGGGCGCGAAGCGGGTCAGCTCGCCCAGCCGGGCCACCGAGGTCGTGCCGCCGGCCGCCCGGGCTCGCCAAATGGCGCCGTCCACCACCATGGCGACGCCGGCCGAGTCGTAGCCCCGGTATTCCAGTTGGTGCAACGCGCCGAGCAGCAGGGGGATGGCGTCGTCCTCACCGGTGACGCCGATGATGCCGCACATAAGAACCCAGACTACCTGGGGACCTAGCCCTGGCTCTGCGGCTCGACCTGCCCCAGGGCGGCTTCGACCACTCCGGCCAGCGCCGCCGCCACGGCGTTGGCCTGCGCCTCGTCACGCGCCTCGACCATGACGCGCACCAGGGGCTCCGTGCCCGAGGGGCGCAGGAGCACCCGCCCGGTGTGCCCCAGCTCGGCCTCCACCTTGGTCACGGCGTCCCACACCTCGAGGCAGTCGGCCAGCCGCTCGGGTTGGGGGATGGGCACGTTCACCAGCCGTTGCGGCACCCGCTCGACCAGCCCGCTCGACAGGTCGGCCAGCGAGCGGCCCGAGCGCCGCATGAGGTCGGCCAGCGCCAGGCCGGTCAGCAGGCCGTCGCCCGTGGTCGAAACCGCCCGGAAGATGATGTGGCCCGACTGCTCGCCGCCCAGGCTGAGGCCGTCGGCGTCCAGCGCGGCCAGCACGTGGCGGTCGCCCACGGCCGTCTCGAGCACCGAGATCCCGCGCGCCTCCATGGCCAGCCGGAACCCCAGGTTGGTCATGACGGTCACCACGACCGTGTTGGCGTTCAGGCGCTCCCGCTGGGCCAGGTCGAGCGCGAAGAGCGCCAGCAGGACGTCGCCGTCCACGACCGTCCCGGTGTGGTCGACCGCGATCACGCGGTCGGCGTCGCCGTCGAGCGCCAAGCCCACGTCCGCTCCCAGCTCGGCCACCGCCGCCACCAGCAGCGCCGGGTCCGTCGAGCCGCACTTCTCGTTGATGTTCGAACCGTCGGGCGAGTTGTGCAGCGCCACCACGTCGGCGCCCAACTCGGCCAGCACCCGCGGCGCCACCTCCGACGCCGCGCCGTTGGCGCAGTCCACCACCACCTTCAGCCCGTCGAGTCGCCGGCCCTCCGACGCGGCCACCAGGCTGGCCCGGTACAGCTCGACCGCCGCCGCGGTGTCGTCGAACATGGTGCCCACCCCGTGCCCGGTGGGCCGGCGCGGTGGCCGGTCCGGGTCGGCGAGCACCGACTCCAGCTCCCGCTCTATCTCGGCCTCGATGTCGGCCGGCAGCTTGGTGCCCAGCTGGCTGAACAGCTTGATCCCGTTGTCGGCGAACGGGTTGTGCGAGGCCGAGATGACCGCCCCGGGCCACCCCCGCGCCGCCGCCACCGCCGCCACGCCGGGCGTGGGCAGCACACCCAGGTCGACGACGTCCGCCCCCTCGGTGGCCAGCCCGGCCGAGAACGCCGCCTGCAGGAGAGGGCCCGACCGGCGCGTGTCGCGGCCGACCACGAAGGCGGGGGCGGGCAGCACGCGGGCCGTGGCCCGGCCCAGGGCGAGCGCCAGCTCGGCGGTCAGGCTCTCGTTCGCCACCCCGCGCACGCCATCGGTGCCGAAGCGTGCCAGCGCCACGAAGCGACGCGTCCTACCGCTTGGAGTACTGCGGCGCCTTGCGGGCCTTCTTCAGGCCGTACTTCTTCGACTCCTTCTCCCGGGCGTCACGGGTGAGCAAGCCGGACCGCTTGAGCGCGCCGCGCAGCTCGGGGTCGACGGAGATCAAGCTGCGGGCGATGCCCAGCCGCAGCGCGCCCGCCTGCCCGGCGATACCGCCCCCGTCAATTGTGGCGTCGATGTCGTACGACTCGGCGGTGTTGGTCACGCGCAGCGGCTCGGTCGCCATCATGCGGTGCGTGGCCGAGGTGAAGTACTTGTCGAAAGGCTGCTTGTTGATGGTGATGGCGCCCTGGCCGGGGCGGAAGCGGACGCGGGCCACCGCCTGCTTGCGGCGTCCGGTCGTCTGGCTCAGTGGTACGGGCATGTGTCCTTCCTGACGTCCTGGTTCAGCTGGCTCGCCGGGCCCCGGGCAGCTCGAGCGGCTCGGGCTTCTGGGCGGCGTGGGGGTGGTCGGGGCCGGCGTAGACCTGCAGCTTGGAGAGCTGCTGGCGCCCCAGCGTGTTCTTGGGCAGCATGCCCCGTACGGCCCGGCGCACCAGCTCGGCTGGCTGGCGCTCGAGCAGCTCGGCGTAGCTGGTCGACCGCAGGCCGCCCGGGTAGCCGCTGTGGCGGTAGGCCAGCTTGGCCTCGGCCTTGCCGGCGGTCAGCACCACCTTGTCGGCGTTGACCACAATCACGTGGTCACCCGTGTCGACGTGCGGCGCGAAGTAGGGCCGGTGCTTGCCCCGCAGGATGGCGGCCACCGCCGAGGCCAGGCGCCCGAGGACCAGGCCGTCGGCGTCGACGACGTACCAGGTCCTCTGGATGTCGGGGAGCTTGGGTGAAAATGTGCGCACAGGACCGATCTTTCGCGTCTGCGTGGTGGAGAGCGCGGCCCCGGGGGGCGTGCTCAGGCGACGAACCAGCTTAGGGCCTGGGAGGAGGCCCAGCAAGCCGCGGGACAGGCGCCCGGGCGTCTGAGGCGGGCGGCCCGTAGTCCACGGCCACCAGGCACAGCCCCTCGGGCGGAGCCGGGTCGGGCATGGAGTGGCGCGACGCCGCCCGCATGCGCTCGAGCAGCCCGGCGGCGTTCTGCCGGCCCCGGCCCACCTCGACCAGGCTGGCCACCACGGAGCGCACCATCTGGTGGCAGAACGAGTTCGCCTCTATGTCGAAGCGCAGCAGCCGGCCCTGCCCGGCGGCGACACCGGCGCCGGCGTCGGCGTCGCCCGCCTCGGGCCCCTCGTCCACGCTCCAGCGGGCCCGGGTGACCCGGCGGGTGATCGGCTCCGAGCCGTCGGTCCCAGGGCGGCGCCGACAGAAGGAGCGGAAGTCGTGCGAGCCCAGCAGGACGTCCGACGCCGTGCGCATCGACACCAGGTCGAGCGGGTCGCTCACGTGCCAGGCCACCGGCGCCAGCAGCGGATCGGGCGCCGGCGCGTTCCACACCAGGTAGCGGTACGACCGCCCGACCGCCGAGCGACGGGCGTCGAAGTCGCCGCCCACCTCTTCCGCCCGCAGCACCACGACGCCCGGAGCCAGCTGCCGGTTCAACGACCGGGCCAGGCCGGGCCCGTCGTAGGGCACCGGCGGCAGGTCGACGTGGGCCACCTGGCCCCGGGCGTGCACGCCGGCGTCGGTGCGCCCGGCGCAGGTGATCGGCGGCGGCTCACTCAGCCGGGCCGTGCGCTCGAGCGCCTGCCGGAGGGCGCCGGCCACCGTCGGCACCTCGGGCTGGTGGGCGAAGCCCCGGAAGGCCGCCCCGTCGTAGGCGAGCAGGAGACGCCAGCGTTGCGTCTGCGTCGTCGTCGTCGCCTCGGCCTCGCCGGGCGCCTGCTCCACTCCGGGCGAGCCCTAGACGAATTCGATGCGCGCCATGGGCGCGTTGTCACCCGGGCGGGGGCCCAGCTTGAGGATCCGTGTGTAGCCCCCCGGCCGGTCCGTGTAACGCGGGCCGATGTCGTCGAAGAGCTTCTTGACCATGTCCTTGTCCCGGACGAGGGCCACGACGTTGCGGTGGTTGGCCACGCCGCCCCGCCGGGCCGCCGTCACGCACTTCTCGGCCACCGGGCGCATGGCCTTGGCCTTGGCCTCGGTCGTCACCAGCGACTCGGCCGCGATGAGCGACGCCACCAGGTTGCCTAGCATGGCCTTCTGGTGCGCCGACGACCCGCCCATCCGGCGGCCGCGCTTGGGGGTTGCCTGCATGACCCGGCCCTAGTCCCTCGTGCGCAGCGACAGTCCGCGCTCGTCCAGGCGCTGCACCACCTCGTCGGCCGACTTCTGGCCGAAGTTGGTGATGGCCAGCAGGTCCTCCATGGTGCGCTCGACCAGCTCGCCGATGGTGTTGATCTGGGCCCGCTTGAGGCAGTTGCGCGGGCGCTCGGACAGGTCCAGCTCCTCGATGCGCAGGTCCAGGTCGGGCGAGCCGCTGGTCGTCGTCCCGGTGTCTCCCAGCTCCAGGCCCAGATGGGCCTCCTCCAGGTCGGCCACCAGCGAGACCAGGTTGCGCAGGGTGTCGCCGGCCGAGGCCAGCGCCTCACGGGGCGAGATGGTCCCGTCGGTCTCGATGTCGAGCACCAGGCGGTCGTAGTTGGTCGACTGCTCCACCCGCACCGGCTCGATGTCGAAGGTGACCCGGTGCACGGGCGAGAAGATGGAGTCGATCGGGATGACGCCGATCGTCGACGACCTCTTGTTCTTGTCGGCCGAGGCGTAGCCGCGGCCCCGCTCCACCGTCACGTCCACGGCCAGCCGGCCCTTGGCGTTGATGGAGGCGATGTGCAGGTCGGGGTTGAGGATCTCGACGTCGGGCGTCAGCTGCAGGTCGGCCGCCGTGGCGTCGGCCGGTCCGCGCACGTCCAGGCGCAGCGTCACCGCCTCGTCGGCGTGCACCCGCACCAGCAGGTCCTTCAGGTTCAGGATGATGTCGGTGACGTCCTCCTTGACCCCGGGCAGCGTGGTGAACTCGTGCAGCGCCTCGTCGAAGCGCAACTGGGTGACGGCGCCGCCGGGGATGGAGGACAGCAGGGTGCGGCGCAGCGAATTGCCAAGCGTCGTCCCGAAGCCGGGGTCGAGCGGGCCGATGGCAAAGCGCTGGCGGTTGTTCTGCTCCTCGTCGACGACTTCGACGGTCGGTCGTTGGATGATCAGCATGATGGGTACTCCTGTTGCGGGGCGGGGGTGGGTCGGATTAAGCGGACTA
>DATNLP010000530.1:0-12800 GCA_035602795.1 Acidimicrobiales bacterium
GCCAGGATCGAGGGTGCCCGTCGGCTGGGCGAGCCCGTGGCCGTGCTCGTGACCCTGGCCCTGGCCCTGGCCCAGGTGGTCCGGCCCCTGGCCCTGGGAGTCGCGCCGGGGCAGCACGGGAGCGTCGCGACCGGTCGAGCCCGACTCGTGGTACTCCTCCTCGACGTTCACCGTCCACACGTCGTGGTCGGCGCCGTCGATATTCTCCACCGTCAGCAGCGCGGTGTACATGGAGTGATCCTGGTTGTTGTACTTGTGCATGCCGTTTCGCCCGACCGGGTGGATGTTGGGCGCCTCGGCCTCGATCCACTTGCGGATGGTGTCGACGTTGTCCTTGTAGGCGAAGTCGTAGTAGGGGTAGGCCTTCTGCACGCGCACCACGTAGCCGCGCTCGACGTCCCCCTCGGCGGCCAGGCCGAGATGAATGAGCTCCTTGCTGCCCAGCGCGATCAGGTCGTCGTCGGCCATGTTCCACATGGCGTCACCCTCGAAGACGAAGTACTCGAGGCCGAGACAGGTGCGCCCGTCCTTGACCAGGTAGGGCGACCACGACCCGTAATTCTGGATGCGCCCGACCTCGACGTCGGTGGCGTGGATGTAGATCCAGTTGTCGGGGAAGCTGCGCGACTGCGGGACGACCAGCGCGACGGTGAGGTAGTCGCGGTAGTGCAGGTCGTCGGCGGCCGCCAACACCTCGGCGGGCGGAGGCGGGTCGATGGTGTGCACCAGTTCGCGCATGGGCATGGTCGAGATGACGTGCGCGGCCGGGACGGTGTGGGTCGTGCCGCCCTGCTCGTAGCTGACCTTGGTGGCGCGTCCGTGCTCGACGTGGATGGTGGTCAGCCGCGCCTGCATCTCCACCGTCCCCCCGGCGGCCTTGACCTTGTCCGCGCAGATCTCCCACATCATGCCGGGGCCGTACTTGGGGTACTGGAACTCCTCGATGAGGGTGGTGATGTCGGTCTGGCCGTGCTTGGGCAGGAAGGCGTTGATGACGGCCTTGCGCAGGTCGAGGTTCTTGACGCGCTGGGCGGCCCAGTCGGCGGGCATGTCGGACACGGGCACGCCCCAGACCTTCTCGGTGTAGGTCTTGAAGAAATGGCGGTAGAGCCGCCAGCCGAAGCGCGCCACCAGCCAGCCCTCGTAGTTGTTCTGGTCCTTGGGCGGGCGGACGCGGGCCCAGATGTAGGAGAAGCCGCACAGGACGGCCTCGATGAAACCGAGGTTCCTGAGGGCGTTCATGGCGCGCAGGGGGTAGTCGATGAACTTGCCCCGGTAGTAGATGCGGCTCATTCGGGGCCGCAGCATGAAGTCGCCCTCGGGGAGGATCTCGTGCCAGAGGGTCTCGACCTCAGGGACCTTGGTGAAGAAGCGGTGACCGCCCAGGTCGAAGCGCCACCCGTCCCGCTCGACCGTGCGGCTGATGCCGCCGACCTGGTCGTCCGCCTCGAGCACGAGCGGGTGTTGGCCCTGCTTGGTGAGGAGGTAGGCGGCGGTGAGGCCACCGGGGCCGGCACCCGCAATGACGACGGGGGTTTCCTGCTGCTCGGCCATGTCGAGGAAGCAGGTTAGTGGACCCCATATGGGGGTCCGGGGGAGGGCCGGCGGCGGGGTGGGCCGGGGCCCGATGGGCAGGCCCGGGGGGCGCTGATCGGCGAGGGCGGCCGGCTGGGCGTGCGGCCGGAGGGAAGGGCTGGAGCTAAAGGCCGGGGCGCCCATTCTGAAAACGCTAAACTTTGATGGTTAGCGATTTTGAAATCGCATGCGCCGCCGGTTCAGCGATATCCGTCCCCCGGCCGGCCGGACAACCCAACAAAGCTCCGGGCCCCCACCCGAGCGGACGGGATCCCGGTTACGGCACGGAGATGTTCAGGAAGGCCAGGAGGGCGTAGCCGGCGAGCCCAGCCGCCAGCAGGGTGAGCACCAACCGCTCGACCTGGGCCTCGGCCAATAGGAGGGCGGCGGCCAGGCTGAGCGGGAAGGCGCTCAGGGCGTAGCGCTCGAAGGAGTCGAGGTTCGAACCGGATACCGCCACGGCCAGCACGGCGGCGGCAAAGAGCGTGTAGGGGGCCGGCAGCCGGCGCCAGCAGACGACGAGCATGGCCAGGGCCAGCAGCACCCAGGGCACGTGCAGGGCGGTGCCGACGTGGTGGTGCAGCACCCCCTTGGCGTCGTGGAAGAGGGTGACGACGGGGTCGGACAGGCCGCCGTGGTGCGAGTTCTGCAGCTGCACCCGCAACGGCGCCCACCAATCGTGGACGGTGTGCTTGGCCCAGGCGGCGAAGGCCAGGAGGCCCACGAAGGGGGCGACGATGGCGCCCAGTCCGGCGGCACGCTCGGACCGGCCGAGGCGCGACCACCAGCGGATGACTTCGGGCGCCACGGCCAGGAAGAGCAGGACCCCGATGGGCCGGGTCAGGGCAGCTGCGAAGGCCAGCGCGCCGGCGATGGCGAAGTGCGGGTGCGGGTCGGGGCGCCGCTCGGAACCTGCCGGCGTCCCGAGGTCAGGCTCCGGGTCGGGGTGTGAGCCCAGCCCCGGTCCCGGTCCCCATGCCGGTGCCGGTGCCGGCCGCAGGGCGAGGAAGCAGCCGAGGGCGAACACGAGCAGGACCGACTCGGCGTAGCCCATGACGAGCACGAAGGCGGCGGGCAGCAGGCTGAGGACCCAGACGGCCCGTCGCGCCACGGCCGGGTCGCCCGTCTCGCGGCGGGCCAGGACGTACAGCATGGCCGTGGCGGCCAGGGCCGCCGCGTTGGCCAGCAGCACCAGCGCCGGCCCGTCGCCCAGCCCGGGCACCCAGGCCAGCGCGTGGGTCAGCAGGGGCACGGCCGGGAAGAAGCGGAGCGCCTGGTTGCCCAGCGGCCCGTAGCCCTCGCGGGCGATCGTCTCGTACCAGCCGGCGTCCCAGCCGAGGAGGCCGGAATGCACGCGCGCCGCCACGGCGGGCACGGCGGGATGGGTGCGGTCCACCACGAAGTGCGCCAGCCCGAGCGCGCTCAGGACCACCACCCGGGCGACGACGTAGGGCAGCAGGGCCTCGCGTAGCGGTTCGGGCACGCGGCGCCACAGGTCCGGCAGCCAACCCGCCGCGCCGCGCCGCGTCCCGGCCGCTGTCCCGCCCGCTGCGGTCGCCGAGGCGCTCTGGGCCACGACGGTCACCCGCTCACCCGCTCACCCGCTCACCGGGTACCCGGGCCGGCCACCACGAACTCCGTCAGGTTCATCGGCTCGTAGTACAGCGCGGGATGGTTGACCACGACGTTGCGGGCGCCGCCCCCGCTCTGGGTGGCCAGCGTGCTGAGGTCCGCCGCGATCTGTTCGCACTTGATGCCGTACGTCTGGTAGCCCGGCTGCCAGACCAGCCAAATGGTGCCGCCGCCGCTGGCCTTGTGCACGAGGTCGTCGGCGAACGCGAGGGGGCTGGCGTCCCCCACCGTCTTGGCGTAGTCGACCCAGTCGACGATGGCGGGCCCGGTGCGGCGCGGGAACGTGATCATGTCGTAGCGGGAGGTGTCCTGCACCTGCCGGTACACCGAGGGCCCGAGCTGGTCGGGACAGAAGGCCACGATGTCGCCGGCCTTGGCCTGCGCGTTGATGGCGGCCGCCACATGGCCGGCCTGGGTGCGCTGCGTGGTGACGTTCTGTGCCGACGACACCATCCCGGCCACCACGGCCAGCCCGACGACCACCGCCCGCACCTTGGGGTTGAGGAGCGTCGTCGTACCCAGCGCGATGAGGAGGATGAGGGGTAGGAAGACCACCGCGGCGTAGCGCGAGGAGAACGCGCTCCCGGTGAGAATGCCGCCGGCGATGGCGGCGAACAGCGTCCCGATGACGACGAAGGTGGTGCCGCGGGCCCGGGGACGCGTGCGCAGGTCCAGCTCGATGATGCGGTCGGACTTCCCGATCCCGAAAAGGGCCAGCGCGAGCATGGCGAAGTAGATGACGGCCAGGAGGCGGCCCTGGTTGGTGCCGCTGGCCAGAGTCGAACCCTGGTTGTCGGTGAAGCCGGTCACCGCGTTGATCACGGCCGAGAAGTTCGGCGGGGCCGCCCACGGCGTCGCCGTGTGCTTCGACTGGTAGAGGAACGTCGGCACCCAGGGCAGGAAGAGCACAAAGCCGACGGCCACGGCGATGAGCGCCGGCCACGGCGCGTCCTGGGGCCGCCCACGCCTGTGGTCGCGCACCACCGACACGATGAGCCAGAGGCCGACCATGCCCACGAGGTACAACGCCCAGTACTGGGTGTACAGCAGGGCGGCCGCCACGACGGCCACGGCCGCCAGGTTGCCCGGCCGGGGCTTCTCCAGCGCACGTTGCAGCGCCAGGAAGCCGCACCCGGTCAGGAGGATCACGAGGGCGTACATACGCGCCTCGGTGGCGTAGTAGACGGCGAAGGGCGCGCTGGCGAAGAGCACCAGGGTCGTCCAGGCCACCGCCCGGCCGCCGAAGCGCTGCCCGCAGAGCCAGGCCACCGGGAGCGTCACGACGGCGATGATCCCCGAGAGCGCGCGCACGGCGTCGTTGGACTGGCCGAACAACGCGATCCAGAAGTGCAGCAGGTAGTAGTAGAGCGGCGGGGCGCCGTCGTGCTTGAGCGCCTCGGGGATGGCGTGCAAGGGGAGCCGCGCGATGTCGACCGTCAGCGCCTCGTCGAGCCACAGACCCGATCGGGTCCAGAAGCGCAGGACCACGCTGACCGCCACCACGAGCACCACGCCGACGGCTGCGAGCAGGCGCGTCCGACCGGTGAGAGCGGGGACCTCCTCAGGCATGGGCGCATGGTAGGACAATGGGCTCGCGGTCTAGGATCATCGGCCGCCGGTAGGGGGCGTTGAGAACCAGGGGAACCGAGGCAGGACGAGGGGGGGAAAGAGGCGCTGTGGCCCGCTACATCACAAAGAGGCTGGTGCTGCTCATCATCATCATCCTCTTCGTCTCTGTGGCCTCGTTCTTCCTCGTGCACCTGCTGCCCGGGAACCCGGCCACCACGATTCTGGGGCCGAACTCCACGCCCCAGAACGTGGCCACGGTCAATGCACAGCTCGGCCTGAACAAGCCCCTGTACGAGCAGTACTTCATCTGGCTGGGCCACGTGTTCCAGGGCAACCTCGGCCAGTCCTACACGACGCACCAGACCACGGTGACGATCATTCAGCAGTCGTTCCCGATCGACCTGGAGCTGATCATCTTCTCCCAGATCATCGCCTTCGCCATCGCCTTCCCCATGGCCATGCACGCGTCGCGTCGGCCCAATCGCCTGTTCGACCAGCTCTCGAACACCACGACGTTTGCCATGCTGGCCCTGCCGGCGTTCGTGATCGCACCCGTGCTGGTGCTGATCTTCGCCGTGCACTGGCACGTCTTCCCGGGCCCGGCGTCCTACGTGCCACTGACCCAGAATTTCTGGTCCAACATCCACACGATGATCCTGCCGTCCATCGTCCTGGCCCTCGGGTCGATCGTCGTCTACTTCCGGCTCCTGCGCAACGACCTCATCTCCACCCTGCAAGAGGACTTCATCACCATGGCCCGTTCCAAGGGGCTGTCCGACCGGCGCATCATGTGGCGCCACGCGCTGCGGCCATCCTCCATTTCGCTCCTGGCCTCGGCGGGCGTCGTCATCAGCGGCCTTATCGCCGGCACGTTCGTGGTCGAGCTGCTCTTGGCCATGCCCGGTCTCGGCTATCAGCTCATCTCGAGCGTGAACCAGGACGATTACACGGTGGTGCAGGGCATCACACTCTTCGTGGCCGTCGCCATCGTCCTCATCAATTTCATCTTCGACTTCCTGTTCACCATCGTCGACCCGAGGATCGCCCGTGAGTAGCGCCACCATCAACACCAGTGAGGCCTTCGCCGACATCCAAGAGGAGATCACCGCCGATGCGGCGGCCGACCCGACCAAGAAGAAGCTGGGTGTCTTCTTCTGGATCTGCGTCGGCTGGATCGTCCTGGTCGCCCTCATGGCCACCTTCGCCAGCCTGTTGCCGCTGCCCAACCCCGACCTCGGGAACTACAACAGCGTGCAGAACGCCGGTCCGGGCTGGGGCCACCTGCTGGGCACCGACGACCTCTACCGCGACATCTTCAGCCGCCTGGTCTACGGCGCCCGGGTGTCGCTGGTGGTGGGCTTCGGCGGCGCC
This sequence comes from Acidimicrobiales bacterium, assembly GCA_035602795.1. Taxonomy (GTDB): domain Bacteria; phylum Actinomycetota; class Acidimicrobiia; order Acidimicrobiales; family RAAP-2; genus Bog-473. The sequence continues at coordinate 6,148 of DATNLP010000530.1, forward strand.
CTGATCGGCTTGATCCTCGGTGGCATCCCGGCCATGTACTCCGCCTACCGGCGGGGCAGGATCGACACCGCCTTGAACACGACGTCGTACGTGGTGCTGGCGTTCCCGGCCCTGGTGGCGGTGATCGCCATCGTCTCGTTCTGGGGCCACAACCTCTGGAAGATCACGCTCATCATCGGCGTCTTCGGGGCCCCGCTCATCTTCCGCGTGGTGCGGGCGTCCACGCTCTCGTATGCCACCCGGGACTTCGTGTTGGCGGCCAAGGCCCTGGGGGCGAGCGACCGGCGGATCTTGACCCGAGAGCTCCTGCCCAACATCATGCCGACCATCGTCTCGTTCGGCCTGATCGCCGTGGCCACCATCATCGTCCTGGAGGGCACGCTGGCTTTCCTCGGCCTGTCGGTGCAACCGCCGACCCCCAGCTGGGGCAACATGCTCAACGAGGGCGCCAGCCTGCTCACGGGCGCCAAGGGACAGACCAACCCGTGGCTGGTCATCTTCCCGGCCAGCGCCATGTTCCTGCTCCTCATCAGTTTGAACGTCGTGGCGGACAAGCTGCGCGCTTACTTCGACGTCACCGAGATCAAGCTATGAGCGAGCCGCAGCTGCTCGAGGTGGAGGACCTCAACGTCTCCTTCGCCACCTCCCGGGGCCGGCTCCAGGCGGTGCAGGGGGTGTCGCTCACGCTGGCCCAGGGCAAGACGCTGGGCATCGTGGGCGAGTCGGGCTCGGGCAAGACCGTGCTGTCGCGGGCGATCATGGGCCTGCTCCCCCTGTCATCCACCACCCAGACCGGGTCGGTCCGCTTCCGGGGCCAGGAGATCCTCAACGCGCCGAACGACACGCTGCGCAAGCTCTGGAGCACCCACATCGCCATGGTCTTCCAGGACCCGATGACGTCGCTCAACCCGGTGCAGCGGATCGGCAACCAAATTATGGAGCCGCTGCGCATCCACCTGAAGCTGCCCAAGTCCGAGGCCAAGGAGACCGCCCTCTCCCTGCTGATGCAGGTGGGCATCCCCTCCCCCGTGGAGCGCTTCGAAAACTACCCGGCGCAGCTGTCGGGCGGCATGCGCCAGCGCGTCATGATCGCCATCGCGCTCGCCTGCGCCCCCCGCCTCCTCATGGCCGACGAACCCACCACCGGGCTCGACGTCACCGTGCAGGCGCAGATTCTCGACCTGCTCGGCAAGCTGCAGCACGACCGCGAGATGGCCATGATCCTGGTGACGCACGACCTGGGAGTGGTGGCCACCCGCACGGACGAGATCATCGTCATGTACGCCGGCAACGTCGTCGAGCGGGCGCCGACCAACGTGCTGTTCAAGAGCACGGCGATGCCCTACACCGAGGCCCTCATGAACTCCATCCCGCGCTTGGCCAATCCGAGCCACACGCGCCTCACCGCCATTGAGGGGCGGCCGGCGGACCTGATGCACCCGCCGGCCGGGTGTCCCTTCTCGCCCCGCTGCCCGTATGCGCAGGACCGGTGTCACGCCGAGAAGCCGCCGCTCGTGGAGGCCGAGCCCGGGCACAGCTACGCCTGCTGGTTCCCCCTGCCGACGGGGAGCCGCTCCGCCGCGGTGCCGGCGTGACCGACACCGCCATCACGACGACCAGGCCTCTCCTCGACGTCGAGGACCTCCACGTCACCTTCCAGAAGGGGAACCAGTCCGTGCAGGCCGTGGCCGGAGTGTCCTTCGCCATACAGGAGGGTGAGACCCTCGGCCTGGTGGGCGAGTCGGGCTGTGGCAAGTCGACCACCGGGCGCGCCGTCGTGCAGGTGGAAAAGGCGACGTCGGGCCAGATCCGCTTCGGCGAGACGGAGCTGACGGCGCTGAGCCGCGGCGACCTGCGCACGCTGCGCACCCAGGTCCAAATGATCTTCCAGGACCCGATCTCCTCGCTCAACCCGCGCCGCCGGGTCCGCGACATCGTGGCCGAGCCGCTCAACATCTGGAGCATCGGGACCAAGGAAGAGCGGCAGTCCAAGGTCAACGCCATGCTCGACCAGGTCGGTATCGACCCCTACGTCAACGGCGGTCGCCGGCCGCGGGAGTTCTCCGGGGGCCAGTGCCAGCGCATCAGCATCGCCCGCGCCCTCGTGCTCCGGCCGAAGCTGCTGGTCTGTGACGAGATCGTCTCGGCGCTCGACGTCTCGGTCCAGGCCCAGATCCTGAACCTGCTCGAGGACCTCAAGAACGAATTCGGGCTGACCTTGCTCTTCATCGCCCACGACCTGGCCGTGGTGAAGAACGTGAGCGACCGGGTGGCCGTGATGTACCTGGGCCGCCTGTGCGAGATCGCCCCCTCGGACGTCTTGTACCAGGCGCCCGCCCACCACTACACGGCGGCGCTGCTGGCCTCGGCCGTCGAGCCCGACCCCGAGTCCGCCCGAACCTCGGTGGCGCTGGCGGGCGAGCCGCCCAGTCCGATCAACCCGCCGTCGGGCTGCCGCTTCCGCACCCGTTGCCCGAGGGCCGAGCAACGCTGCGCGGAGGAAGTGCCCGAAATGCGGCCGATCGGCCTGGGGCACCAGGTGGCCTGCCACTTCCCCATCGGGAGTTGACGGCACTCCGGTCCGGTCATTCCGGCGGCGGCACCGGCGGCCGCCCCCGGGTGGCCCTGGCGGCCGCCCCGCGGTGGCCCGACCTGCTCGAGGAGGGGCCGCTCATTCTGGCCGCGCTCGAGGCGGCCGGCGTCGAGGGTTCCACGGCGGTGTGGAGCGACCCGTCGGTGGACTGGTCGGGCTTCGACCTGGTGGTGGCCAACGGGGCGTGGGACAACATCCATCACGTCGACGCGTATCTGGCCTGGGTCGACACCTTGGAGCGCAGCGGCGTCCCCGTGGCCAACTCCCCCGCCACCCTGCGCTGGAACCTCGACAAGCGCTACCTGCGCGACCTCGAGGCGGCCGGCGTACCCGTGGTCCCGACGGCGTGGGTCGAGCACGAGGGTGACGGCCACGGCCACAGCCACGGCGACGCCGCTCCGGCGCCGCTCACGCTGGAGGGCGAGGTGGTGGTGAAGCCCTCGATCTCGGGCGGCGGCTTCCGGACTGCCCGCTACCAGGCCCACGAACACGAGCGGGCGCGGGAGCACGTGGCCGAGCTGGTCCGATCGGGCCGCACGGCCATGGTGCAGCCCTACCAGGAGGCGGTCGACACGGAAGGCGAGGTGGGGCTGATCTTCCTCGGGGGCGCCTTCAGCCACGCCATCCACAAAGGGCCCATGATCCGCCGGGGCGCCGGCGCGCTCGACAGCCTCATCGACAACCAGGTCGTCACTCCGGTCTCCCCGTCGGAGGCCCAGCTCGAGCTGGGCCGGGTGGCGCTCGGGGCGGCGGAAGCGCTGTTCGGCCCGAGCACCTACGCCCGGGTCGACACGGTCACGGGTGCCGGCGGCGTACCCGCCCTGCTCGAGCTCGAGCTGCTGGACCCGATGCTGTTCTTCGTCACCGATCCCGCCCGGGCGGCGCACTTCGCGGAGGTCATCGCGGCACGACTGGGCTGATCGTCTCCGGACGTGCGGCGGCTCAACCGCCTCTGGTCAGGGCCACCGCGGCGTCGGGCTCGAGGACGCGGAAGCTGATGCTCTCTTCGATGTACAACCGCACGACCTCGGCATCGTGGTCCCGGTAGCCGATGGACAGGTCCTGGCCGCAGTCGAGCACGAAGTCGCCGCCGCGCAGGCTCAGCACGACACCGCCCTGCACGCCCGGCGCCCAGACCAGGGGCCCGTCGAGGATCTTGCGCAGGTGGTCGAGCAGCAGATGCCCCCCGTGCTCGTCGGTCTCGACGATGCCGGTGTAGATCTCGGGTCCGATGGCCAGACCGTACGGACCGCCGATGCCCGAGCGGCGCAACATGTCCACGGCGTGGGCCACCACCTTCGGGTACTGCTCCATGTCGTCGGAGAACACGATCGGCTGGTGCGAGCTGCACTCGGTGATGCCGAGTATGCCGGTGTCGGCGTAGCCGTGGAACACGGTGGAGTTCTCGCCCAGGGCCAGCTGGCGCACCGCCTCGTCGAGCTCGGGCAGGTCGATGTCGTCCGCGCCCCGGTCGGCGTCGTCGATCTCCTGGCGCGACACGCTGAAGTCGGCGCGCAGCTCCACGAGGGGCAGCACCCGCCGTCGCAGCGCGGCCACGCCCTCGGCCGGGCCGGGAACCTCGTCGACCCGGCCCAGGTCCGTCGCCGAGTGGCCCCATCCGTGTGGCCCGTCCAGGTCGACCAGCTTGCGCGCCGCCAGGTGGGTGACGAGCCGGCCCTTTGCCTCGTCTTCGATCTGGGACCACGCCGCCTCGGTGACGGGCGCCAGCTCTCGATACAGGTGATCCATCACTCGCTCCCCTTCAGGCTGCCGATGGCGAGCGACCCCGCCGCGGCGGCATCGCCGTCGGCCTCGGTCTCGTGCTCGACCTCGGTCACCGGCTCGGTCGTGAAGAGATAGGTGCGCAGGTTCCGGTCCAGCGCCGGGTCACGCCGGCGCAGCCACTCGAGCGTCATGCAGGCATGCTCCTTCTCCTCGTCGCGGTTGTGAGCCAGGATGTCGGCCAGGCTCGAATCCGTGGTCGCCTTCACCCGCTGGTCGTACCAGTCGACCGCCTCGAGCTCCTCGACCAGAGACGTCAACGCCCGATGGTGGTCGATCGTCGCCTCGTCGAGCAGCTGCGCAGACTCGTGCAATCCCTCGCTTGCCATGGGCGTCACCGTCTCCCGTCGTCGGTCAGTACTGCGGCGGATGTCGGACTGAGACTATTGCCCGCCCGCACGGCCGTGCCCGGGCTGCCGGGATGTTTCACCACCGCGCCCGGGTACCGCCCGGGTTCTGCCCGTCCGGAGGACGGGCTGCGGCCTACTCGGCGGCCGGTGTCTCCGCAGGAACCGGCTCCGGCGCCACAGCCTCGGCGGCCACGGCCTCAGGCGCGGGCACGGCAGCCTCGGCGCCCGGCACCGCGGCACCGGCGTCGGCTGACGGGACACCCGCGTCCGCGGACTCGGCACCCGCTGCCCCGGCACCGGCCGTAGCCCCGGCCTCGCCCTCGGCACCCGCATCGCCGGCCTCGCCCGGCGGCACCACGTGGGTGCCGACCTCCTCGGCGAAGTCGGCCCAGGCGGCCTGCGCCTCGGTCTCGGGGGTGAACTCGCCCTCGGCGTAGTCGAAGCCGATGTAGTTCCCCTCCTCGTCGTAGGCGTGCTCGCCGAAGGCCTCTCGGTACTCCTCGGAGACCTCGCCGCCCTCGGCCGCCTGCTTGATCGACAGCGAGATCCGGCGCCGCTGCAGGTCGATGTCGATGATCTTGACCCACAGCTCCTCTCCCGGCGTGACGACCTGCTCGGGCAGGTCCACGTGGTGCACCGCCATCTCCGAGATGTGCACCAGGCCCTCGATCCCGTCGCCCACCTGGACGAAGGCGCCGAAGGGCACCAGCTTGGTGATGCGGCCGTAGACCAGTTGGCCCACGGAGTGGGAGTCGGCGAACTCCTGCCACGGGTCCGACTGCGTCGCCTTCAGCGACAGCGAGATGCGCTCCTTGTCCAGGTCGACGTCGAGCACCTCGACCTCTATTTCGTCGCCGACCGACACCACCGACGAGGGGTGGTCGACGTGCTTCCACGACAGCTCGGACACGTGCACCAGTCCGTCCATGCCGCCCAGGTCCACGAAGGCACCGAAGTTGACCACGGACGACACGACACCCTTGCGGCGTTCGCCCGGCTTGAGGTTCTGGAGGAAGTCGCCGCGCTGCTCCTTCTGCGCCTCCTCGAGCCAGGCCCGGCGCGACAGCACCACGTTGTTGCGGTTGCGGTCGAGCTCGATGATCTTGGCCTCGATCTCCTTGCCGACGTACGGCTGCAGCTCACGCACCCGGCGCAGCTCGACCAGCGACGCCGGGAGGAAGCCCCGCAGGCCGATGTCGACGATGAGGCCGCCCTTGACCACCTCGATCACCGGGCCGGATACCATTTCGCCGCTGTTCTTCTTCTCCTCGATCGTCGTCCAGGCCCGCTCGTACTGCGCGCGCTTCTTGGACAGGACGAGGCGGCCCTCCTTGTCCTCCTTCTGGAGCACGAGGGCCTCGACGTGGTCACCGAGCTTGACGATCTCCTCGGGATCGACGTCGTTGCGGATGGACAGCTCGCGGGCGGGGATGACGCCCTCGGACTTGAAGCCGATGTCGAGCAGGACCTCGTCGCGGTCGATCTTGACCACGGTGCCCTCGATGACGTCCCCGTCGTCGAACTCGACGATGGAGTCGCCCATCGCCTGCTCGAGATCGGCGTCACCCAGGTCGTCGTCGACGATGGTGCGGGGGGTGTAGTTCCCCTCGGCATCGAACGTGCCGAAGTCGTGGGAGAGGAGGGGGGTGCGTACGTCGGACATCAAAAAGCTCGCAATCAGGTGACCGCGCCGGGGTCGGTGGGAGTCCAATAGGAGCCCGGCTGCCGGTGCCAGCTGGGCGGTCTAGATTACCAGCCGCTCGCAGACCGCTCAGCGCCGGCCCTGCCCGCGCAAATTCAGCCTGTTCCCGGGCGATTCGGCCGGGTGCCCGGGCCGATTCAGCCCTTCGCCGCGGCCCAGCTCGATCCGATCGCCAGGGAGATGGTCAGCGGGACCTTGAGGTCGGCCGCGCCGGTGAGGGCATCCT
>DATNLP010000532.1:0-2511 GCA_035602795.1 Acidimicrobiales bacterium
CGGTCGGGGTGGCCGAGCCGGTGCACCAACGCAGCGCCGTCGTGCCGGGCAACCACGCCCTGCGCGCGCTCGGACCGCGACCCGTCGACCCGGGCGACCACGAGGTCTGGCTCGGAGCCGCCCGTGCCATCGACGCCTACCGTGAGCGGTGGGACGTCGGGCGCGCCGCCGAGCCGCTCGGTGTCGACGGCGCGCATGCCAACTTGGCCGCGCTGCCGCCCGCCCGCCTGGCCGACCACCTCCGCACCTCGCGCACGGTCGACGAGGCGCGGGCCCGGCTCGGGTGGCAGCGCGAGCCGCCCCGCGTCGAGCTCGGCTTGTCGCGCTGATTCAGCGCCCGCGCGGTTCGTGCGAGAGCTGGCGCGTCCCTGAGGTCAGTTCGCGCCAGGGCGGGTGCGTGTGTGCCGGGGTGAGCCGGACCGATTCGACCGACTTGTCGGGCCCGAGCACGAGTGCATGGCCGGGCGTGCCGTGCGCCACGGCGTCGACCGGCAGGCGCGGCTGCCGTTGCGAGCCGACAGAGGTGGAAGGCCGGATGCGGCCCCACGGTCCGACCGAGCGGCTCACGGAGGTCGTCACCACCTCGTGGTCGCCCGCCAGCGCGCTCACGTCCCTCAGTGTGGCGGTGTCGGCGATACCGGGTAGCACCACCGTGGTGCCGAAGAGAGAGAGGAACCCTCCCGCCGCCGTGCCCCACCGGCTGCGGGCCTGTGAGAGGTCCTGCAGGCATGCCAACGTGAGCAGCCCCTGCCCGCCTCCCTCGCTGACCATCGGCACGAGGTCCGGGATGGGGGCGATGTTGGCCACCTCGTCGAGCGCCAGGAGCGTGGGAGCCCCGGCCTGACCCTCGCGAGAGCGGGTGTAGGCGGCGTCGCGCACGTCACCGATGACCGCGACCACGAGGGGTGCGAACTGGAGCTGTCGACGGCCGCTCGAGCAGATATAGAGCGTGTTCACCCCGGAGCAGAACGTGGAGAAGTCAATTGGCGGGGCATTCGTCGACGCCATCGCTCCGTGCGTGCGGTATGCGGCTAGCACCCCCGATGCAGTCGACCAGATTCCCGACTGCTCTCTCGTGTCCGTGGCGACGATTCCCGCGAGCAGATCTGGTGCCCGACCCTCCGATTCCGTGCCTGTGGACAGAATTTCGAGCGCCGGAGTGCCGTCATGGCGATCGATCCAATTCAGAACCCGCTCCATGGGCAGGTCCTCCTTCGCCGCCGCATGGATGAGGGTCGAGAGAAGCGCACTCGCACGTTCGTTCCAATGGCGTTCCCCGGAGTGCGGAGAACCCGATCCACTCGCTCGTACCATGGCGTCCGCCGTTACCACCGCAGCGTCCCAACTCGAGGCGGTCGTGAGTGGTGACCACCCCACACGTTCGACGCCGCGCGGACATTCCACTTCACCACTGGGGTCGTAGAGCAACGCCCAACCGTCGCTGGCGCGCGACGACGCCGTTGCCCGCATCACATCGGGCTTCGTCGAGGTCGACACCACCGGTCCGTCGGCCAGCAAGATATTGGGGATGACCAGGGAAGATGTCTTCCCGGAGCGAGGTGGGCCTAGCACCAGCGCCGACCGCTGGTCGCCCGCCCACATCCATCCGTTCGTGGCCCTCCCAACATAGATGCTGTGACTCGCATTTCGGTGGATCTCGCGCAGCGCAGCGATCAAATTCAGGTTCGGATCGGCTGTATCCACATGTGCATCATCGCCACGTTGCATGTCTGCGATGTTTGCGTTGGGGAACAGATAAATCCATAGGACATATCGGCGAATACAGCGACGAACGAACGTGAGATGGCTTGTTCGAGTGCAGTGAACCCCTCAATCGCGTGTGTGGAACGCGGTGAAACGAAGGTCATATGCGAGTCCAAAATGACCGCGCGAACAAAGGGTGCTTGACCTGAGCCTGTTAACAACAGAAGAATGTGTATACCCGAAGTGCGAGGGAGGGTTGATATGTGCTGCGACACGACGACGTGTAGCGCGCAAAGCGAAGTAGTCGGAATCGCTTTCGACGCGTCTGCGTATCGTCGCGTGGCACATCGACACGACGTCGTTCGGCGGGCGCAAAGGGCGGTATGTCGAGCCGCAGGAGCGCCGTTGGCGTCCCTGCAGTTGCGTCAATCGTCACATATGACAGTGAATCCGGTGCGGCAGTGCGCACGACGTTGGGTGGTCGACTCCGGCGTGGCGCAGGCTGCATCTCTATTCAGTGACCATGCTCCTAGGGAGGTGCACCTGTGGCAGTAGCCGCAAAAAGAAGGGCCCCGGCGCGAAAGGCCGCTAAGAAGCGGGCGCCGGCGAAGAAGGCAGTCAAGCGCGCCCCGGCCAAGAAGGCCGTCAAGCGGGCTCCGGCACGCAAGGCAACCAAGCGGGCTCCGGCTAAGAAGGCGACCAAGCGGGCTCCGGCTCGCAAGGCCACCAAGAAGCGGGCTCCGGCTAAGAAGGCCGCCAAGCGGGCTCCGGCACGCAAGGCTGTCAAGAAGCGGGCAACCGCGGCCA
>DATNLP010000163.1:0-3797 GCA_035602795.1 Acidimicrobiales bacterium
GACGTGCTGACCGGGATCGCCGTGGCCTTCCCGCGTAGCCCGATGGTGACCGCGGCCACGGCCTGGGAGTTGGCAGAAGCCAGCGGGGGCCGCTTCCGGCTGGGGCTGGGTGCACAGGTGCGGGCTCATATCGAGCGCCGCTACGGCTCGGTCTTCGATCATCCGGGACCACGCCTGCGCGAGTACGTCCTCGCCGTGAAGCAGATCTTCGAGTCCTTCCGCACCGGCGCACCCCTCGCCGTCGACGGCGAGTTCTACCCCATGTCGCTGCTGCCGGCCATGTGGGCGCCCGGCCCCATCGACTGCCCCGATCCTCCGGTCGACATCGCGGCCGTCAACCCCTGGATGCTGCGCATGGCCGGCGAGGTGGCCGACGGGGTCCACGTGCACCCGCTCAACACGCCCACCTACCTGCGCGAGACGGTGCTGCCCGAGCTGGCGGCCGGCGCCGCCCGCTCCGGCCGTACGGTCGACGACCTGCAGGTGATCGTGCCCGCCTTCCTCTGCGTCGGCGATACCGAGGAGGAGCAGAACGCCTGGCGCGAGATGGCCCGGGTCCAGGTGTCCTTCTACGGGTCGACGCCGAACTACGGGTTCATCTTCGAGCAGCTCGACCGCGAGGGCACGACCGAGCGCATCCGCGAGCGCCAGCGGGCGGGTGACATCCCCGGCATGGCGGCCGTCATCGACGACGACCTGCTCGAGCAGTTCACCACGATGGGGACCTGGGACGACATCGCCGACACCATCGTGGCCAAGTACGGCGGCATTGCGACGCGGGTGGTCAGCTACTTCACCGGCTCCGCCGTGGTGCGCGACCCCGACGCGTTCGAGCGCTGGGGTGACCTGGCCCGGCGCGTCACCGCCGTGTCGGCCGACTCGTAGGCAAGCCGACTCGTAGACGAGCCGGGCCGGGCCTCACCCGCCTGGGTCGGTCGGGCCCTCTTGTGACGGCATCCCGTCGAGTGGCCCCTCGGTGCCGCCGGGCGTCAGAGCTCTTCGGGGGACTCGGACGCGAGCGCAGCATCCAGGTCGGCGAACTCGTCATCCTCTTCGTCTTCGTCGTCGTCGTCCACCGCGGCGTCGAGGTCGTCGTCCTCGTCCTCGAAGACCTCCGGCTCCTCGTCGAAGTCCTCGAGCAGCAGGTCGTCGTCACCGACGGCGGCGGTGGCGGCGTCGTCGTCATCGGCGCCATCGTCGTCATGTTGGAGCGCTTCGGCCGGGATCAGGCGGGGGCCCCGTGCCGGGCGGGGCCGGGGCCCCTGGCCCGAGGCACCCTCGGAGCGGTCGAAGAGGGTCGAGAGCCGATCCTCGACGGAGTCGATGTCAGCCGTGGCCGCCGCCAGGGCGCGCTGGAGCTCGGGCACGTGCTCGGGCAGGTGGGCCAGCCGGGTGTCCTCCGACCCGTCCGGGCGCACCTCGTCGGTCCAGGCCTCGCCGTCCCAGAACCGCTCCTGGCCCTCCCGCTCGGGGTCGGGTAACCACCCCTCCTCCTGGCCGGGGACTGGCTGCTTCCCCGCGACCTCGTCCATGCTCTCCCTCCGACAACCCTCGTCTGCAGGATCCTCCGTGGGGCAGTTTCTCACGGAAAGCGCCCGTTACCCACTCGCCGGGGTGCGGTCGGCCCTGGTGTGGCGGTAGAAATGGTGCTTCCCCCTTCTGTGGCGGGGGGCGGGGCACGAACTAATAGGATCCTGATTCCCCTTTGACCGGCTGGTAAGGGACTGACGAAAGCGAGGCTGGACTGCGGTGGCCATGCAACTGAAGGCAGGGACGAGGTTGCGCAGCGCGACAGATGCCTGCGAGATCGTGGTGGTGAAGGCGCCCGCCGAGCCCGTCGACCTGCGCTGCGGAGGCCATGCCTTCCTGGCCATCGACGCCGAGGCGGCGCCGCAGAGCATTGAGCCCGGCTTCGACCAGGGCACGCAGCTGGGCAAGCGCTACGCCGACGACGACCTCGGGCTCGAGGTCCTGTGCACCAAGGCCGGCGAGGGATCGATCTCGGTGGGCGAGACGATCCTGGCCGTGAAGGGCGCCAAGGCGCTCCCCGCCTCCGACTGACCGCCCACGACGTGACAGTGGGAGGGGCCTCGTGAACATCGCCATGCTGCTCGAGATGGCGGCCGAGGGGGATCCCGAGCGCATCGTCGTCGGCCCCCACGACGGCGGACTCAGCGCGGCAGAGCTCCTCGAGCGGGCCCGGCGGGCGGCGGTCTTCTTCGAGAAGAGCGGGGCCGACGTGGTCGGCTACTTCGGGCTGAACTCCGACGTGCTGCCCGTCGCGCTCTTCGGGGCGGCATTGGCGGGCATCCCGTTCGCGCCGATCAACTACCGCGCTCCCGACGAGCAGTTGACGGGCATCCTCGGGCGCGTGGCGGGCGGGCTGCAGATCGCCGACGACGACGAGGTCGAGCGCCTGCGGGCATGCGGCGCCGAGCACGTCATCACCAAAGACGAGCTGGCGTCGGCCATCGCCCAGCCGGTCAGCGGCGAGCACCCGTTCGTCGACCCCGAGGAGATCGGCGTCCTGCTCTTCACCAGCGGCACGACGTCGGAGCCCAAGGCGGCCATCCTGCGCCACCGGCACCTGGTCTCCTACATCATCTCGAGCGTCGAGTTCATGGGTTGCGAGCCGACCGAGGCCCAGCTGATCTGCGTGCCGCCGTACCACATCGCCGGCATCGCGGCCGTGCTGAGCTCGCTCTACGCCGGGCGCCGCATCATGTACCTGCCGGCCTTCGACGCGGCGGAGTGGGTGCGCACGGCGGACGAAGAGAAGATCACCCACGCCATGGTGGTGCCGACCATGCTGGGCCGCATTCTGCAGACCATCGAGGACACCGGAGTGGAACCGGCCGCGCTGCGCCACTTGTCCTACGGCGGCGGGCGCATGCCCCTCGAGCTGGTCGAGCGCACGTTGCGCGACATGCCCCACGTCGACCTGGTCAACGCCTACGGGCTGACCGAGACCAGCTCCACCATCGCCATGCTGACCCCGGACGACCACCGTGAGGCCAACGCCAGTGAGGACCCGGCCGTGCGGGCGCGGCTGGGGTCGGTCGGGCGGCCCCTCCCCTCCCTCGAGGTGGAGGTCCGGGGGGAGGACGAGGTGGCCCTCCCACCGGGCGAGAAAGGCGAGATCTGGGTGCGCGGTGAGCAGGTGGCCGGCGAGTACGTCGGCCGCACGACCCTCACCGACGAGGGGTGGTTCCGCACCCGCGACGCGGGCTGGTTCGACGCGCACGGGTTCCTCTACATCGACGGGCGGCTGGACGACGTCATCGTGCGGGGGGCCGAGAACATCTCGCCGGGCGAGATCGAAGACGTCCTCATGGCGCATCCGGCGGTGACCGAGGCGGCCGTGATCGGTATCCCCGACGCCGAGTGGGGCGAGGCGGTGGCGGCGGTGATCGTGCTGCACGCCGGGCAATCAGCCGGCGAGGCCGAGTTGCAGGACTGGGTGCGGGGGCGGTTGCGCTCGACCAAGATGCCCGCGGTCGTCGACTTCCGCGACGAACTCCCCTACTCGCCGACGGGGAAGCTGCTACGGCGGGTGCTGCGCGACGAGCTGTCGGTGGCCCACGGGGGTGGAGCCGGCGCGGGCTGAGCGCGGCGGCGTGCGATTGCCGCGGGGCCGCCCGTGGACCAGTCTGGAGCGGGCACGAGCGGGAGGTTCAACATGATCGAGGTGGCGAGCGAGCCGGCGAATCTGACGACGTGGGACGGCAACAAACCTCCCTACTACCTCGAGATCTTCGGTGAGACCTCGCCGACGATCGACGCCAACTACGCCGAGG
>DATNLP010000165.1:0-6037 GCA_035602795.1 Acidimicrobiales bacterium
GCCACCGCCGAGGCCGCCCGCCGGGGCGAGCGCTACTGCCCGCTCGACCCGGCCCACCGGTCCCCGGCCCTGCCCCAGGCCCAGGCCCAAGCGGACGACCAGGCCGACGCCGACGCCGGCCGCGCCGAGCCGATGAGCCGATGAGCCGATGAGCCTGTTCCGCGACCGCGGCGTCGTCCTGCGCACCTACCGCCTGGGCGAGGCCGACCGCATCATCGTCTTCCTGACCGAGCGCCACGGCAAGGTGCGGGCGGTGGCCAAGGGAGTGCGCAAGACCACGTCGAAGTTCGGCGCCCGTCTGGAGCCGCTCACGCACGTGGACCTGCTGTTGTGGCAGGGCCGCTCCGAACTCGACATCGTCAACCAGGTCGAGGTGCTCGATGCGTTCCGCACCATCCGCGAGGACCTCGCCCGCGTGCCTCGGGGCATCTCCCTGCTGGAGGTCGCCGACCAGCTGGCCCAGGAGCGCCATCCCGATCCCCGCCTCTACGCCATGTTGGTGGGCGCCCTGCGCGCGCTGTCCGACCTGGACTCGGACCCCCTGCTGCTGGCGCCGTCGTTCTTCTTGAAGGCGCTCGTCCTCGAGGGCGCCGGCCCCGTGCTCGATGCGTGTGCCGTCTGCGGCGAGCCCGACGGCGCCGTGGAGCTGGTCGCCTTCGACCTGGTGGCCGGCGGCACGCTCTGCCGGGCGCACCGCAGCGGACGCCCCATGAGCCCGGCCGGCCTCCTGCTGCTGCGCCGCATCCTCGGGGGCGACCTGGCCGCCGTGCTGAAAGGCCCGCGCCCGCCGGCGGCCGACGAGGTGGCGGAGCTGGCCACCGAGGCCATGGAGGCCCACCTCGATCGGCGCATCCGCTCGGTACGCTCGACCGTCGGCCTTTGAGCCCGTCCGGCGTCTACGTCCACGTCCCGTTCTGCCGGGAGCGCTGCGACTACTGCGCGTTCGCCACCTACACCGACCGCGACCACCTGATGGAGCGCTACGCCGCCGCCTGCGTCCTCGAGCTCGAGCGCGCCCAGGCGGGGGGCGACCTCGTCGCCGCCACCTCCGTCTTCTTCGGAGGGGGCACCCCGTCCCGCCTCCATCCCGACACCCTGTGCCGCATCCTCGACGCCATCCCGCGGGCGGCGGGGGCCGAGGTGACGGTGGAGTGCAACCCCGAGGACGCCGATGCGGCGCACCTCGAGGCCTACCGGCGGGCCGGTGCCACCCGCGTCTCGTTCGGCCTGCAGTCGACGCACGACCACGTGCTGGCCGGCCTGGGCCGCCGCCGCGTGCCGGGGGCGGCGGCCGCCGTGTCCGCCGCGGTGGTAGCGGCCGGCTACCCGACCTGGAACCTCGACCTCATCTTCGGCACCCCGGCGGAACGCGACGGCGACTGGGCGCGCACGCTCGAGGAGATCCTCTCGCTCGAGCACCCGCCGCCGCACCTGAGCGCCTACGCGCTGACGGTGGAGCCGGGCACGCCGCTGGCCAAGGATCCTCTGCGCCATCCCGACGAGGACGTGCTGGCCCGGCGTTACGAGCGGGCCGAGGCGGTGCTCGGCGCGGCCGGCTACCGCTGGGAGGAGATTTCGAACTGGGCGTTGCCGGGTCACGAGTGCCGCCACAACCACCTCTACTGGCAGCAGGGCGACTATCTCGGCATCGGGTCGGCGGCGCACTCGCACCGCGCCGGGGTGCGTTGGTGGAACATGCGCACGCCCGAGCGCTACACCGCCGCGGTGGACGCCGGGCGGCCGGCCGAGGCGGGGCGCGAGGTGCTGACGCCCGAGCAACGCGCCTTCGAGGGGCTGTCGCTGGCGTTGCGCACGCCGCGGGGCGTGCCGTGGGAGGCGCTGGAGCGACCCGAGGAGCTCGAGGGGCTGGTGACCGAAGAGGACGGGCGGGCGGTGCTGACGGTGCGGGGCCGACTGCTGGCCAACGAGGTCAGCGCCAGAATCCGCTCCGGTATCCTGCACCGATGACCGAGTCCTCCAAAGCGCCTGAGGCCGCCGCGCCCGAGGCCGAGGCACCCAAGGCCGGCGCGTCTAAGGCCGGCGCGTCCAAGGCCGGCGCTTCCAAGGCCGGCGCTTCCAAGGCCGAAGCGTCTGATGCCGGGGAGCCCGAGGTCGGATCCTCCGACGATCTGATGGAGAAGGTGGTGCGCCTGTGCCGGCACCGTGGCTTCATCTTCCCCTCGGCCGAGATCTACGGCGGCTTCCGCTCCACCTACGACTACGGCCCGCTCGGGGTCAACATGCTGCGCAACGTCAAGAACGCCTGGTGGCGCGCCATGGTGCAGGAGCGCGACGACGTGGTGGGGCTCGACGCCGCCATTTTGGGCCCGCCCGCCGTGTGGGAGGCCTCGGGGCACCTGGCCACCTTCACCGACCCCCTGGTCGACTGCAAGAACTGCCACGAGCGTTGGCGCGCCGACAAGATCGACGGCGTCTGCCCCAACTGCGGGTCGCACGACCTGACCGAGGCCCGGGCATTCAACCTGATGTTTAAGACGCACGCCGGGCCGGTCGAGGACGAGGGCCACGTGGCCTACCTGCGCCCCGAAACGGCCCAGGGCATGTTCACCAACTTCGCCAACGTGCTCGGCACCACGCGCAAGAAGCCGCCCTTCGGCATCGCCCAGGTCGGCAAGTCGTTCCGCAACGAGATCACGCCGCAGAACTTCGTCTTCCGCACCCGCGAGTTCGAGCAGATGGAGATGGAGTACTTCGTCCCGCCGGACCAGGCCCAGAAGTGGTTCGACTACTGGCTGTCCGAGCGGATGGACTGGTATCTCGGCCTCGGCATCCCGGCCGATCACCTGCGGCTGCGCCACCACGAGCAGAGCGAGCTGTCCCACTACTCGCAGGGCACGGCCGACGTCGAGTTCCTCTTCCCCTGGGGCTGGGACGAGCTCGAGGGGATCGCCAACCGGGGTGACTACGACCTGAAGGCTCACGCCGCCAAGTCGGGCGTCTCCCTCGACTACTTCGACCAGCAGACCAACGAGCGCTACACCCCCTACGTCATTGAGCCGGCGGCCGGGGCCACGCGGACGATGATGGCCTTCCTGCTGGCGGCCTACACCGAGGACGAGGTGGGGGACGAGGCCCGTACGGTGCTGCGGCTGCACTGGCGGCTGGCGCCGTATCAAGTGGCCGTGCTGCCGCTGTCGAAGAAGGAGACCCTCGAACCGCTGGCCCGCAAGGTGCTCAAGTCGCTGCAGCCCCACTTCATGTGCGACTACGACGTGACGCAGAGCATCGGCCGGCGCTACCGGCGCCAGGACGAGATCGGCACGCCGTGGTGCATCACCGTCGACTTCGACTCGCTCGAGGACGAGGCGGTGACGGTGCGCGACCGCGACAGCACCGAACAGGTGCGGGTTCCGCTGGCCAACCTGCTCACCGAGCTGCGCCGGCGCACCGGCGAGGAGTAGGTCGGGGGAGAGGTTCCCTGCTCAGGCCACCTGGCGGTACTTGTGCACGGCCAGTGGGACCATCACCACGAGGATCCCGGCGCACCAGGCCAGCGCCTGCCAAATGGCGGTCGAGTCGTGCAGGCTGCCTCCCGTCATGAGCGAGCGTGCGGCGTCGACGACCTGGGTGACCGGCTGGTGCTTGGCGAAGGCCTGCAGCCAGCCCGGCATCACGCTCACCGGCACGAAGGCCGACGAGGCGAAGACGAACGGGAACAGGATGGGGAAGACCATGAGCTGCGCCGTCTCGGCGTTGGGGGCCGTCAAGCCGACGAAGGCAAAGCTCCAGCACACGGTGTAGGAGAACAGCAGCACCATCAGGACGCCGCAGAGGAAGAGCCCGATATCGGTGCCGATGCGGAAGCCGACGGCGAAGCCGACCGCCGTGATGATCAGCACGGTGAACACGTTGCGCACCAAGTCGGCCGTCGTGCGTCCGGCCAGCACGGCCGAGCGGGCCATGGGCAGGGCGCGGAAGCGTTCGATGAGGCCCTTCTGCAGGTCCTCGGCCAGGCCCACGGCGGTGTACATGGCGCCGAAGGTGACCGTCTGCACGTAGATGCCCGGCATGAGGTAGTCGACGTAGGGCACGCCGGGGATGTGGATGGCGCCGCCGAAGACGAAGGTGAACAGCAGCACGAACATGATCGGCTGGACGGCCGAGAAGAACACGGTCTCGGGGGTGCGGACCAGCCCCAACAGGTTGCGCCAGGTCACCGTGAGCGCGTCCTGGACGGCCCAGCCCATGCGGTTGCCCGCTTGGGGTGCCGGGCGCTCGACGGCGGTGCGGGGGAGGGCAATGGTGGTCATGCTGCGTCCTTTCCGCCGGCATGGTCCTCGGCCGTTTCCGCGGCGCGTCGCTTGTTGCCGGTCCGGCGCGCCGCCCGCTCCTCGTCGGTCTCGGCCTCGGTCTTGTGCCCGGTCAGGCTCAGGAACACGTCGTCGAGGCTGGGCTCGCGCAGGGCCAGGCCGGCCACGGGGATGTGGGCCGCATCGAGCGCGCGCAGCACCTCGGCGCCCACGGCCGGGCCGTTTTCCACCGTGAGCTCGACGACCTCGTGGTCGACGACGGGCGCCTTGTCCGCCAGGGGAGCGAGCAGCCGGACCGCCTCGCTCACGATGTCCTCGTTGCCGAGGGTGACCGCGATGACCGAGGTGCCCAGGTCGGCCTTGAGCTCGGCCGGCGTGCCCTCGGCGATGACGCGCCCGTGGTCGACCACCACGATGTCGCGGGCCAGTCGGTCGGCCTCTTCGAGGTACTGGGTGGTGAGCAGCACCGTGGTGCCCTCGGCCACCAGGTCCTCGATGACCCCCCAGAGATCCTGGCGACCCTGGGGATCGAGGCCGGTGGTGGGCTCGTCGAGGAAGAGGACGGGCGGGCCGGCCACCAGCGCGGCGGCCAGGTCGAGGCGACGGCGCATGCCGCCCGAGTAGGTCTTGAGGACGCGGTTGCCTGCATCGGCCAGGCCGAAGCCCTCGAGCAGCTCGTCGGCCCGGGCCCAGGACACCTTGCGGCTCAGGTGGCTCAGGCGGCCGACCATGCGGATGTTCTCGCGCCCGGTCAGGTTCTCGTCGACGGTGGCGTACTGGCCGGCCAGCCCGATGATGCGGCGCACGACATCGGGCTCGCGCACCACGTCGTGGCCCAGGATGACGGCGCGGCCCTCGTCGGGTTCGAGGATGGTGGACAGGATGCGCACCGCCGTCGTCTTGCCGGCACCGTTCGGACCGAGGAGGCCGAGCACGGTGCCGGTCTCGACCTCGAAGGAGACGCCGTCGAGCGCGCGCACGTTGCCGTTGGGAAAGACCTTGACGAGGTCGTGCGCCTCGACGGCAATGGAGTCGGAAGAATAGGCCACTGAGAAAGAAACTTAGTGCTAAAGTTACTTAGGTGTCAAGACAACCGTCACGCCGAGAGCTGGTGCAGCAGCTGCGCAGCGAGATCATGGGGTACCTCGGCGCGGCCAGCGACTTCAATGAGGGACTGGCCAAGAAGCTGAAGCTGAGCAGGACCGACATGCGCTGCCTGGACCTTATTGGCCGCCTCGGCCCGCTGACCGCGGGGCGACTGGCCGAGGAGAGCGGGCTGACGACGGGAGCGGTGACCTTCATCCTCGACCGCCTGGAGGAGGCGGGCATGGTGACGCGCCGGCGCGACACCGAGGACCGCCGGCGGGTGTGGGTGGAGATCGTGCCGGCCGCGCAGGAGCGCCTGGAGGGGCTGCAGCAGCCCGTGGCCGAGGACATGCGGCGCCTGGCCCAGCAGTTCAAGGAGGACGAACTGGCCGTCGTCCGCGACTTCATGCGTCAGGCCAAAGAGGTGTTCCAGCGCCAGGTCCCGCGCAACGGAGGAGCGCCTGGGGGAAACTAACCTGGCCCTGCTCGTCCCAGATCGGGAGGAGCGACCACCCAGTGCCCGCGCTCGCTACGCGGTTCGCCCAGGAGGCCCGATGCCGTACGTCTTCGACTTCGACCACACGCACCCACGCCCGCCGATGGAGCTCAAGGACCTCCTGGGCGGCAAGGGCGCCAACCTGGCCGAGATGACGTCGGTACTCGAGCTGCCGGTGCCGCCC
>DATNLP010000544.1:0-8322 GCA_035602795.1 Acidimicrobiales bacterium
GAAGGGGTCGACGAGGTCGAGCGGACGGTCGCACGCGTCGTGCCGCCGCACCAGCTCGGCCACTTCCCCCCACTCGGCGTCGCCGTAGAGCGCCAGGTCGTCCGACAGCAGCGTGAAGCCGCCGGTGCCCGCCACCACCCGGGCCAGCAGCGCCCGCTGCTCGGCGCTCAATTCCGTCTGCACGGGTCGGAGCAGGAGGCAGTCCGGGTCGTTCACCCAGAGGCGCCGGTGCAGCGGCGCCCGCAGCACGCTGGCACTCACCGCGTTGCACGCCGCCGGCGCCGTCTCGGGGTATCCGGCGAGCTGAAATGGGCCGGGATCCCAGCGCGGGGCGGTGTCCGGTGATACGCGCAGGGCATCGACCAACCCTGCCGCCGGCCCGAGTGGACAGCCACAACCCAGCAGGTAGGCGTCGTCGCCGATTGCGGCGCGCACGGCGGTCATCCCGGCACGCAGGGCCTCAGCCCTGGTCGTGGTGCCGTCGCCGGCCCGGCGGCCCACCATGGCGGCGGCGTAGCAGAAGTCGATCTTGTGATAGCGGTAGCCGAGAGCGGTGAGGCGTTCGAACGTGCGCGTGAGGTGCTCGAGCAGATCGGGGCGGGTGGTGTCGAGCGCGTAGGCCCAACCGCCCCACGACCCGGGGTTCCACATGGCGCGCAGCGGTCGGTCCTGCCCGTCACGGACGAACCAGTCGGGGTGCGACTGCGCCAGTTCGCTGTCGAGGGTGGCCACGAACGGGGCGGTCCAGATCCCGGGCTCGACGCCGGCGGCCTGGATCTCCTCAGCAAGCCGCTCGATCTCACCAAGTTGACCGACGTTCTCACCGGACCATCCGTCGCGGGGCAGCAGCCAGTCGCCGATGGCCCGCTGGTACCCGTCGTCGATCTGCACCAGGGCCACGCCGTGCCGGCGCGCCAGCTCGAGGTTCTGGCGGATGTCCTCGGGCGTCACCCGAGAGAAATACTGGTACCACGAGCACCAGCCGAGCGGGCTCGACCCGTCAGGCCGCGCCGACGCCTCGGCGGCCCACAGATCGGCGTACTCGGAGTAACGGGCACCGGGATCACCCGCCGAGATCCAGAGCGGATCGAGTGGGCGCGTCGAGCCAGGCGCCAGGACGACCCCGTCGAGCCACGCGCCGGCCCACACCCCTTGGGGTGTGGCCACCACGGTCGACAGATGGCGGGCCGCATGGAGAAAGCCCACGACGCCTTCTGAGGGCGATGACGAGGAGCCGCCCGGTCCGGTCACGAGGTACTGGTCCCCCGTGACGGCGCGGCCGGCCAGCCATGGTGCGGCGTGCCAGATGCCTTTGGCCCACTCCGGAGCGAACCGCCGCCACGGTCGGATCGACGAGACGGCCCGGGCGGCGACGGGAGACCAACTCTGGTACCCGTTCTCGAGCACGACCCGCGGCGCTGCGTCGATCTTGAACCGCACCGCGTGCAGCTCGATCGCCGTCGTCGTCGGATTGTGCAGCGCCACGTCGACGCGCGTGCCCGATCCCAGCGCCGTGTGGGTCAGTTCCAGCTCGAGGCCGCTCAGCCGCATGTTCCCGTCCATCGCCGGGACCGAGCCGGACCACTGCCAGGCCGCCTCCCGCGCCGAGGCCGAGTCGCGGTCGACGGCCACGTGGGTCAGTCGCACGATGGATCTTCTAGCACCGGACGGGCCGTCGACGCCGGCGTCGGTGCTGTTCACTGCGGCAGCGGATGGTCGAACCCGCCTCCATTTGGTGCCGGATCAGATGGACCGGTTGCCGTGAGCAGTCAGTCGGCGGTGGACACGACGACCGACTCGAGCAGCCGCGCCAGCTCTTGCAGTTCAGGCCCGGTGAGTGCGGTCAGCCCGGCGGGAGGCCGGCCCAGGATTTCGTTGGCCCGTCGGGCAGCGGCGGTGCCCCGGCTGGTCGTCGCCACCAGCTTGACCCGGCGGTCGGTCGGGTGGGGCCGACGCTCGACGAGTCCCTGGCGCTCCAGCTCGTCGACCACAAGTGTCGCGTAGGGAGCGTCCACTCCCAGGGCGGCCGCGACCTCCCCCATCGTCTTGGGTGACACGGCGATTCGGCGCAGGGCTCGGATGCGTCCGAAGCTGAGACCGAGGGCCTCGCTCACCTCGCGACGCCGCTGGTTGTCGAGCACGAGGTCGCACATGATGTTCCAGACCCGCGAGGCCGCATCGCTGTCCGGCGCCAGCCGCCGCCGGCGGGCCGGCGTCACCGAACCGCTCCTTCGAGGAATTCGGGGTTGAGCTCGTGCGCGGTGCGCTCGGCCGTCGAGTGGGCCCACCTCGTCGTCACCACCTGTCCGAGCACGAAGACGACGAGACCACACGCGGCCAGGACCAACCAGCCGGTCCGCGTCGTCACGGCGATTCCGAGACCGCCGGAGCGAGCGAGCGCGGACGCCAGCAGCGAACCGGTGACCGCCACGCCGAGGGTCGCCCCGACCTGGCGCGAGGTTGAGGCAATGGCGGAGGCCACACCGGCCTGAGACCGGGGCATGCCGGAAACGGCTGCGGTCGTAATGGGTGCGTTGACCAACCCAAAGCCAATGCCGAACACGGCGTAAGCGGCGAACAGCCACACAAAGGAGGTGGTGGGTCCGATCTGGCTGAGCATGACGCAGCTCACGGTGAGAGCGGCACCGGACGCCAGCAGAGGGATGCGGGGCCCCCGGGTACCGACGATCCTCCCCGATACCGGGGCCAGGGCCATGGTCATGACCGCCATCGGCAGGGTGTACAGGCCGGCGCGAATGGGTGAGAATCCCCGCTCGTCCTGGAGATAGAGCGTGTTGAGGAACAGGAAGCCGCCGAGGGTGGCGAACGCCGCCACGGCGGTGACCGCCGCGCCGGAGAACGGGACCGATCGGAAGAATCTGAGGTCGATGAGGGGCTCGTCGCGCCGCCCCTCCCACCAGATCAGGCCGACGAGCGACACCAGGGCGACCGCGAACGCGGTCACGATGATCGCGGAGCCCCACCCCCGGTCCGGTGCCTCAATGATGCCGTAGGTCAACGAGGCCAGGAGGGTGATCACCAGCGCCTCCCCGACGCCGTCGATCCGGCGCGCCTTGGGTGCCCGCGACTCGGGAATGAAGCGGAGGGTGAGTACGACCGCCGCCAGTCCGACCGGGAGGTTGATCCAGAAGATGGAGCGCCACCCCACCGAGCTGACGAGTACGCCACCGATCACCGGGCCGAGCGCCATGCTCACTCCGACCACCGCCGCCCACACACCCACCGCCTGAGCTCGTTCCCTCGGATTCGTGAACGTGTTGGTGATGATGGACATCGCCACCGGGTTGAGCATCGAGCCGCCGACGGCCTGCACCATGCGGAAGACCACCAGCGTGGTCTGGTTGGGGGCCAGGCTGCAGAAAAGAGATCCGATGGAGAAGACGACCAGTCCCACCACGAAGGTTCGCTTGCGTCCGAAGCGGTCGGCCATCGACCCCGAGAGCATGAGCAGGCTGGCGAGCACCAGCGTGTAGGCGTCCACCGTCCACTGGAGGCCTGACACCGAGGACCCGAAGTCCCGACCTATCGAGGGCAGCGCGACGTTCACGATGGTCACGTCGAGACCCACGATGAGCAGGCTCATGCAGCAGATCAGGAGCACGCCGACGCGCCGACGCCGGCTCAACTCGGCCTGTGCATTTTCTTGTAGAAGCACAATAGTGAATATAATACAACTATCTGCCTGAGACAAGGGGTGCCGCATGACACCCCGCCAGGTAGCCCGGGCGCGATTCTCTCGTCGTCGACCGCTCGGACCCTCCGGTCGTCTGAGCCTCCGACCGGCACGGCGGTAACGTACGGCCAGCCACCACCTCTACCCAGAGAGGATCCATGCCCCCGGTACGAGCGAATGCAATGGACCACGTGGTGCTCGTGCTCTTCGAGAACCGGTCGTTCGACAATCTGCTCGGGCGCCTCTACGTCCCGGGGGAAGTCGAAAAGTTCGAGGGGGTGATCGGCAAGGACCTCAGCAACCCGGTGCCGGACTGGGCCGAGCACGGCGCAGAGGGAGGCGCTGTGCCGTACGGCATCTCCCCTGGGATGGACGTGCCGGACCCTGACCCCGGCGAGGAGTATCCGCACACCAACACTCAGCTCTTCAACGTCCTCGACGACGTCAACCGGTGCAAGGACGCCACCGAGATGGTGGCTCCGTACAACGCACCGCCGGACGGCCGGCCGCCGACGATGGACGGGTTCGTCACCGACTACATCAGCTTCCTCACCGTCGAGCTCGGCCGGCAGCCCAC
Organism: Acidimicrobiales bacterium; assembly: GCA_035602795.1. Lineage (GTDB taxonomy): Bacteria > Actinomycetota > Acidimicrobiia > Acidimicrobiales > RAAP-2 > Bog-473. Next base: position 4,272 of record DATNLP010000544.1, read on the forward strand.
CTACGAGGAATACAGCCAGATCATGACCGGGTACACGCCCGAGCAGGTGCCGGTCATCAGCGCGCTGGCACGGGGCTTCGGCGTCTTCGACCACTGGTTCAGCGAGGTCCCGTCGCAGACGTTGCCGAATCGCTCGTTCTGGACCGCGGCGACCTCCTCCGGCTTTGTGGTGAACCGGCCGGTCACCAATTTCATGCGCCACCACATGGCGGAAACGATCTTCGACCGTCTCGAGCGCAACGGCAGGAGCTGGAAGATCTACGTGCTGGAACCCGGACCCCTGTCCTTCACCGGCTTCATCCACATGCCGCGCTTGCGCGACCGCTTCGCCACCCACTTCTTCCCTTTCGCCGACTTCGAACGGGACGCGGCCGAGGGAACGCTCCCCGATTTCTCTTTGATCGAGCCCAATCTCCTGGCGGGCCACGGGGACTACCACCCCGCGTTCGGACGGGCCCTGATCCCGGGTGTCGACATCCTCATGGACGCCCCGTCGTCGATACTCGCGGGGGAGGACTTCCTGAGCCGGATCTACCGGGCTGTGCGGTCCGCGGCCGCTCCGGCCGGATCGAACGCATTCAATACGGTCCTCTTCGTCGGCTTCGACGAGCCCGGGGGCACCTACGACCACGTCCCCCCGGGACCCGTGCCGCCCCCAAGCCCAGGCTCTCCGCCTGGTCAGCTCGGGTTCAAGTTCGACCGCTCCGGCTACCGCGTCCCCGCGGTCATCGTGTCTCCCTGGGTCCCCCAGGGAACGGTCTGCACCGACGAGTACCGCCACACGTCGCTGATCGCCACCCTGCGCGAGGCTTGGAACCTCGGCGAGCCGTTCACCGCCCGGGATGCGGCCGCTCCGAGCTTCGCAAAGCTTCTCAACCTCGAGGCCCCGCGGTCACCCGAGACCTGGCCCGACGTCGACCCGCTGCCGGTGCCCGTGTTTCAGGCGGAGCAGGTGGAGGCCATGCGGGCCCTGGGCACATTGGGACGGCACCTGTGCCACGGCCTTTACGAGCACGCCCGCCACGACAAGGACCTTCCCGACCCACCCGAGTCCGACCCCAAGGTCTCGCCTGCGTTGGCCCTCGACTTTGCCCTTCACCTGGGGTCCCGGCTCTTTCCGAAACTCGCCCGACCTCTCCCCGGACCCTGAGCAGGCGCGAGAACTCCGACGTACGAGTTGGGCTGCTCGGCCTCGAAAGAACTTGGCGTACCGTCGGACGCCCTAGGACGAATCGGGGCCGTTATTCCGCAGTGGACCGTGCAGCAAGTCTCAAGCAGGCGCCATAGAGCTGGTCTCCCCATGGGGACAGAATCGCCCGACGTGACCACGCACGTGTGGCCGACTCCGTCACAGCCACACCGAGCTGGTCAAGAAACAGGTCGGTGGACCGCTTCAGGTCCAGGCGTTCCGTGTGGGCGGCATGCCGCTCCGCCCGTCTCGTGTGGGGAGCACGCCGAGCACCTGGTGGACCGAGATGCCACCGTCCGCGAACCCGTTGGCCGACGCCGCCATGTAGAGCTGCCAGACCCGGGCTCGGCGCACCCCGACCTCTGACACGGCGGCCTCCCAACGCTGCTGGAGGTTGCTCACCCAGGCCCGGAGCGTCTTGATGTAGTGCTCGCGGAGCGACTCGACATCGCGCACCTCAAGGCCCGCTTCCTCCATTTCCAGGACAACCTTGCCCACGTCGATGAGCTCGCCATCGGGGAAGACGTAGCGCCCGATGAAGGATCTCGAGCCAATGCTCGATCCGCCCACGCTCGAGATGGCGTGATTGAGCAGCCTGCCCTCGGGTTTGATCAGTCGGCGCATGGCGCCGAAGTACTCGGCGCTCTTGGAGGATCCGACATGCTCGAACATACCCACCGACGCAATGCCGTCGAAGGTCCCGTCGCGCACGTCACGGTAGTCCTGGAGCCGGATCTCGACCTGTCGATCGAACCCGGACGCTGCCACCCGCTCCCGCGCCGACCGCGCCTGCTCCGGGCTGAGGGTGACACCGACCACCTGCGCGCCGTAGTGGCGCGCTGCGTGGATGGCAAAACTGCCCCATCCGCAACCCACATCGAGGATTCGCTGTCCTGCCCGATCGGGCAGGCCCAGCTTGCGACAGATGAGGTCATGCTTCGATTCCTGAGCCTCTTCCAACGTGACAGCATCCGACGAGAACCGCGCGCAGGAGTACGTCATTGAAGGCCCGAGAACCATGGCGTAGAAGTCGTTGCTCACGTCGTAGTGGTGTCGCACCACCTGTGCATCGCGGGTGCGCGAATGCAGTCGGCCCCGGGGTGCCGCCTCCTCCGGTGGAGGCGCGATCGGTCCGCCGACGACCCCAAGCCGGTAGGCGGCCCGGATGGCTTGCCACGGCAGCCTCGAGTCGTGACGGACGCGGGACGGTGATGCGGCGTGCAGCAGTGCCAGCACTTCCAAGATGTCACCGTCGAAGTCGAGGTCGCCCACTATGAACGCCCGGGCGAGGCCGAGCTCGCCCGGGGACCACAGCAGACGCCGCACGGCGTCACGTGATCGCACCTGCAGTGTGTCCCCTTCGGCCGGCCCGAGAACGGTTCCGTCCCAGAACTGCACCCGCATCGGCGGCGGACCACCGAAGAAGTGGGCCAGCAGGGGCCCCATCGCCGCCGCTGCGCCGCTTGGCGGATGGGACTCCTCGGCTCGGGATGACTCCTGGCGGGGCCGCGGCGGGCGCAGCCCGGGAATAACGTCCGATCGCATAGCTTTCTCCTGTATCTGCGACTGCGGCCATTTTACGGGGGAACGGAAGCTTCGACAGCGGTCGTAGACCCGGGATTCGGTCGTCGGACCCTGGCGCCGTGGCGCCGTCCCTTTGGCGTGCCGGTGTCCCGTTATGGCGAGGCTTCGGCGGGAAGCGCGTCTGGGTCTCTTGTGTCCGTGGGCGGGTTCCAGGTGTCCCCGTCCGCCGCCATGAGACGGTGGCTTGTGGCTGGTACGGCAACGCTCTTGGGTCGACGGTTCCGATGGTCCGGCTCCGGATCAACCTCGAACTGCACCGCTCTCATCGTCCGATGCCCCTCCAGGAGGGCTCGAACCACCCGGTGCATGCCGTCTGGTCCATGATGCATCCGTTTCATCCGAGGATGATCGGATAGACAGGTCGACCCGATTGACCAGTCGCATGTGGTCGACGATGCTCCGGACCGTTGGTACCTCCACGGACTGTGCACAATGGCTCTCTGCCCTCGGGCGGCGACCAAAGCGGTGGCTGACGGCGATCCAAGGCGAATCCGCCGCGTGGCCGTCCGGCTGGCCGCTCCGGCGTTCCTCGGCCACCACCTGAGGGTGCGGATCTTCGAGCGGCCTGATGAGGGCTTCGCTCTCGAGGCAAGCTGTGAGGAGCGCGCTGTCATCAAGAACGGTCTCGTCGAGCTCGTCCCCTGACCTGACCCAAGACTGCGCCTGTTCGCCGGCAGGACAGGCGGAAGTGGTAAAGAGGCGGCATGGATCTCCTCGTCGTGGTGGGCGGTGCACCGCCTCCGGCCCGGCTGGAGGACCGATCCCGCCATGTGCACCGACTCGAGACGGGCGAATCGCTCGAGTCTCTGGTCGGCTCGCTGCGGGCGAGGATCCCCCGTCGAATCGGCGTTTGTGGACCTCTGGCCGATGCGGCTCCCGTTGCGGCCGGTCTGCGCCGGGCCGGATTGCCGACCGAGCTCTTCACTGACGAGACGGTCCCTCCGGAGCTCTCGCTGACGCTGATGGGTGTCGACGTCCGTCCCGTCACCGATCCCGGACCCCCCATGGACGTCGCTGAGTCCCTGACCGAGTTGATAGGTCGTACCCCAATGGTGCGACTGGACCGGACGGCGATCGGCTTGGAGTGCACCCTCGTCGCCAAACTCGAGATGTTCAATCCGGGGGGATCATCGAAGGACCGAATTGCACTCTCCATGATCGCCGCGGCCGAGCAGGCGGGTCAGCTCGTCCCCGGAAGCACGATCGTGGAGCCAACCAGTGGCAATACCGGTGTCGGATTGGCCATCGTCGCCGTTCGTCGCGGGTACAAGTGCATCT
>DATNLP010000549.1:0-27670 GCA_035602795.1 Acidimicrobiales bacterium
CCTTCGCCCGCCGCCACCCCCGCGAGCTCTCGGGTGGCCAACTCCAGCGCGCCGCCATCGCGCGGGCGCTGGCCACCGAGCCCGAGCTGCTGGCGCTCGACGAGCCGCTCAGCTCACTGGACGTGGCGACTCAGGTGCAGATGGTCGAGCTGCTCGGTGAGCTCCAGGACCGGCTCGGCATCGCCTACCTGTTCATCTCGCACGACCTGAACCTGGTCCGCTCCCTCAGCCACCAAGTGGCGGTGATGTACCTCGGGCGGATCGTGGAGGAAGGGCCGGTCGACGCGCTCTACGCCAACCCGCATCATCCCTACACGCAGGCGCTGCTCTCGGCGTCCCCCACTATGGACCCGGCGCGGCGGCGCCAGCGCATCGTTCTGGAGGGCGACATCCCCTCCCCCCTGGACCCGCCAAGCGGCTGCCGCTTCCGGACGCGCTGCCGGTACGCCATGGACATCTGCGCCACGGCGGAGCCGGCCGCGAGCCACGTCGACGGGCTCACCGTGCGCTGCTACCTCATAAGTCCGACCACGTCTGAGCAGGAGAAATGAACGAGCGCCGGACGAGGTGGGCGGCCTCGCTGCCGGTCGCCACCCCGGCGCGGGGGTGCCTGGACAACGTTACGGAATTGTTGCAGGCTACGGGAGTAGCGAGGTCACGGCAGCGCCCGGCTCCGGCCAGGTTGCTCGTGCCCTCGAGAGCAGTCGGAGGACTGGGGGAAGTAATGGCGGCATTGGCGCGCCAAGCCCGAGTGATCGTCCCGCGGACGGTCGTCGGTCACCGGCGTGCCTGGTCGGCCACCGGGTCCCTCCTCGACCGTCTTCCCCTCGTCACGCCCGCACCGGCCTTGGGGCCGGTCGGAGCCGAATGCCGGCCGACGCGGTGACGCGCGGCCCTGAGCAAGAAGGTTGAGCACCACCATGAGAACGACGCGACGGGCGGCCCGCTGGATCACCACGTCCGTGCTGGCGACCGGGCTCTTGCTCGCCGGTCAGGCGATCACCCTCGGGGGTCAGGCCGGTGCCGCGTCGGGCGGTGGCGGCGTGCTCACGATCGGCTACGACTTCAACTCGGGCATCAACCCGATCGCGTTCGACCCGGCGCAGTTCAACAGCAGCGCGTGCTGCTTCGCCTACGACTGGCCCATTTACGCCGGCTTGCTGCGGGAAACCACCAGCGGCGCCTACGTGCCCGATCTGGCTTCGAGCGTGACCATCCCGAATTCCGAGACCATCGACGTCACGCTGCGACCGGGCCTGGTCTACTCCAACGGGACCCCGCTCAACGCCGCCGCCGTCAAGGCCGGCTACGAGCGCAACCTGGCCAACACACATACCGGGGCGTGGGACGCCGCCATGTACGACCTCTCGTCCATTGACGTCACGGGGACCGACACGCTGGTCCTGCACTTCAACCAGGCCGTGGCCAGCTCCTTCTACCCGCTCCTGGCCGACCAGGAGTCGTTCATGGCGATCTCGACCGGGGCCAGCACGGGCATCCCCAACACCGCCGTGGTCGGTGCCGGGCCCTTCGTGTTCCAGAGCTACACGCCCGGCTCGAAGTTGGTTTTGGTCAAGAACCCCAAGTACTGGGACGCCAGCGCCATCCACTTGTCCGGCGTCACGTTCATTGAGGTGCCGACCGGGCCGCAGCAGCTCAACTCCCTCGAGTCGGGCCTGGTGGATATCGAGGGCATCCCGGACTCGGACCTGCCGACCGTTAAGAACCTGAGCAGCATCGAGACCAACTCGACCTTCCCGGACGCCAGCTACTTCTTCGTGCCCGTCTGCAAGTCGTCGGGGCCGCTGGCCAACCTCAAGGTCCGGGAAGCCATGAGCTACGCCATCAACCGGGTGTCCATCAACGACGCCTTGCTCTACGGCAAGGGCCAGCCGGCCTGGAGCATCTTCCCCGAAGGATCCGACTACTACGACCCGTCGCTCACCAACGACTACGCCTACAACCCGAAGAAGGCCAAGGAGCTCCTGGCCGAAGCCGGCTACCCACACGGCTTCTCGACCTCCATCATCCCGCTGCCCGAGGCCGACACCGACCAGCTGGCCACCGTGCTCCAGGCGCAGTGGAAGCAGATCGGGGTCAACGTCTCGATATTGCAGAGCTCGAACTACGTGACGGACCTCTACACAGACCACAAGGCCGCCCTGGGCCTCAACCCGTCCGGCCTGCCCGGCATTGAGAAGCTGACGACGCAATACATCCCGGGCAGCGTCGGTGACATCTGCGACTACAACAACCCCACGCTCAATGCCATCGACAACCAGATCCAGGCGCTGCCACCGAGCAGCCCGAAGCTCAAGACCGAGTGGATCGCGGCGCAGGACTTCGTGATGAAGAACGCACTCGGGATTTACGTCGACTACGCCCCCAACGTGACCGGGGCCCAGAAGTCGGTGAAGAACCTTCAGGTCATCCCCTACGTGGGTGGCCCCGTCAACTACTGGGTGACCACGGTCTCGGGCTGAGACCGCGCCCACGGCGGGACACAGACCACCGGCGGTTCCAGAGCCAAGGCTGGAGCGACCGACGAATTGGTCAGCTCCAGCTCGCGCTGTGTCCGGAGGCGGATGATGCCGCGCCGGGTTCGACCTACCTGTACGTGCGCGACGCCGACACCCTCTACGAAGAGTGGTCCAGACCAGGCATCGGCGGGGAGACCCGGGCCGTGCAGACCACGCACTACGGGTTCCGGGAGGGCGAGCACGTCGACCCCGACGGCAACGTCATCCGCTTCGGCTCACCGGTCGAGGAGTGACGGCGCCCTGAATCACCGGCGTCGCGCCGATTGCCTGGGACGGGCACGTACGTTACGTTGCGACACGCTATGGGGCGCGGTGGAACGAACGAACCTCCACTGTCCCCGAGGTGATGTCCCTGGAGATCGACCGTCTCGTGGCGGCCGCCTGCGAGCGTGCCGGGTCGGACGACTTCGGCGAGGACAGCTGGCGCGAGGGCCTCCAGGTCCTCGTCCACGCGCTCAACTCGGAGGCGATGCTCAACGACATCGGCGTCGGTGCCATGACCGACCAGATCGTCAGCAACCTGGTCAACCGGCTGCAGATTGAGCAGTGGTACGGCAGGCACCCCGAGATCGACGACCAGGAGATCGTGGCGCCGCTGTTCGGCCTCGGTCTGCCGCGGACGGGATCCACCGCGCTGAGCTTCCTCCTGGCGCAGGATCCGGCGCGCCGCTCGCTCCGCGTATGGGAAGCGGGCCAACCGTGCCCGCCACCCGAGACGGCGACCGAGCACACCGACCGCCGCATCGCCGCCGCCCAGGTCGGCATCGACTTCACCAATGAGATGTTCACCGGGTTCGCCGGGATGTTGCCCACGGCGGCGGACGGCCCTCAAGAGTGCCTCGTGCCGATGTGCTTGGAGTTCCGGTCGCTCATGTTCGAGGGCATGTCGCTGATCCCCAGCTACACCGCCTGGCTGCTCCAGTGCGACATGGAACCGGCCTACCGGTACCACCGGCGGGTGCTGAAACTGCTGCAGTGGCACTGCCCACCGCAACGCTGGTGGCTCAAGACACCGGCGCACATGCTCTCCATCGACGCGCTGAACGCGATCTACCCCGATGCCCGGTTCGTCATGACGCATCGTGACGTGGGCAAGGTGCTGCCGTCGGTGTGTGCGCTCTACCACACCCTGAGCTCGGTGCTCACCGAGCGACCCGACCCTGTCGCCATCGGCATCGGCAACCGCGACGTCTGGCGGACTGCGCTGGAGCGGCTCATCGATTTCCGCGACCGTGGAAACGAGCACCGCTTCTTCGACCTCTCCTTCGAGGCGGTCCAGCGTGACCCGATCGGAGAGGTGACCGATCTGTACGCCCAACTGGGCGACGAGCTGAGCGACGAGGCGTGCCAACGCATGCGCGACTGGTGGGCGGAGAGCTCCAAGGACCGCTCCGGGCCCGGCAAGTACCGGCCCGAGACCTTCGGCCTCGACCCGGCGGCGATCGCCGAGCAATTCTCCTTCTACTACCGGCGCTTCGACATACCCGTCGCTCCGTAACCAGCCCATGACCACCCGGCCCGACTCCCGATGACTGGAGACCTCCGATGAGCACCATCTTCGTGACCGGCGGCACCGGCCTCACCGGGGCCAACGTCTGCCAGCAGCTGGCCCAGCGCGGCGACGCCGTCCGCGCACTCGTCCGCAATCCCGACGAGGCAGCCGCGCTCGGCGAGTTGGGCATCGAGCTGGTACAGGGCGACATCGCCCGGGCCGAGGACGTCCTGGCCGCGGCCAAGGGATGCGAGGCCGCCATCCACACCGCGGCACTGCTCGGCGGCGCCAGCCAGGACATGGCGGACTTCCAGGCCGTCAACGTCGTCGGCACCACGAACGTCCTCGAGGCCGGCCGGGCACACGGCATGCGCCGCGTGGTCGCGCTGAGCACCAGCACGTTCTTCGACCTCACGCAGCCCGGCCCCCGGGAACAGGCACCGGTGCTGGCCCACCCACCGGACGACCCGTACACCGTCACCAAGCTGGCGGCGTTCCGCGAGGTGCACGAGCGGGCCGAAGCGGGTGACGACGTGCTGACCTGCCACCCGGGCGCCATCTACGGCCCCAGCCTGGTGACCAGGCGGGCCTTGCACCCGACCAGCTTCAACGCCGTACTGCTCGGGGCCATCCGGGGTCGGATCCCGATGTTCCTCGATTTCCCTGTGACCTGGGTGGCGGCAGCCGATGTCGCGGGCGGCTCCATCGCCGCGCTCGATCGCGGGGTCTCCGGCGAGCGCTACTGGCTCGTGGGTCGCCCCGAGGACGAGGTCAGCACCGCCGCCGGCTGCAACCGGGCCTGTGCGATCGCCGGCGTGGAGCATCGCGTCGAGGACGTCGACTATCGCTCGGACCCCGAAGCGCTCATCGCGGCGTTCGGCCCGACCTTGATGGCGATCGCCGAGGCGGCGGCCAACACGGAGCGCACGCCGCGGTCGGCCGCGAACCTGACGGCGGAGCGACTGGGCTATGACCCGATGAGCCTCGACGACGGCCTGGAGCTCCTCATCGGTTGGCTCCGCGAAGTCGGCAAGATCTAAGGAGGAGGGACCAATGGACGAGATCACCCAGAAGGTCGTGGACGGCACGGCGTGGCGGGAGTTCTGTGACCTCCTCGCCGACGCCGGCGAGGCCATTCTCGCCGAGGGCAATCCCGACGACCCGCTCGACCGTGCCGAGGGGTACCGCATGCTCACCCGGTTGCTGCGGGGGGCGCTGGAGAGCAGGCTCGAGTACGGCCGGGCCGCCCAGGCCGAGCTGATCTGTGTGTGCCACGAGACCATCAAGATCGTGGCGGAGAACCCTGACAACCATTATCTCGGCGCTTCGCTCGACGGGAAGTACGACTACCGCATCAGGGGCACGCGCGGCGAGGCGAAGTGGATCAGCTTCAACCTCTTCTCTGGTCCGGGCTTCGGCGGCGGTGGCCCCGGCACGGGCGCCACGCTGCACGAGGAGCACATGCACATAGAGCCCGACGGCAGCTTCGAGGTGATCATTTCGCAGCGGGAGCATCCGGGGAACTGGCTGCGCTCCGATCCGGACACTCGGAGCATCGCCGTCCGCCAGACCTTCCTTGACAAGCGCCACCAGCGCCATGCCGAGATGCGCATCGAGCGCATGGACGACGACGGCACGCCCCCGGCTCCCCTGACGCCCGAGGAGCTGTACCTCTCGCTGCTCTACGCCGGCCACTACGTCAAGGGCGTCGCTCAGATCGGTGCGCAGTGGGCGACCAGGCAGTCGAAGTGGCCCAACGTGTTCACCGACGAGGCCCAGCTGGCCGACACCTCCAACTTCAAGGATCCCCAGATCACCTGGCACCAGGGGTACTTCGAGCTGGCCGAGGACGAGGCGCTGGTGGTCGAGTTCACGCCACCGAACTGCGAGTACTGGATGATCGCGCTCCACAACCACTGGATGGAGACGCTCGACTACGTCCACTACCAGTCCGCGCTCAACTGCCACTCGGCCCAGCTCGAAGCCGACGGCAGCGTCCGCTTCGTGGTGGCGCACCGCGACCCGGGGGTACCCAACTGGCTCGACACCGCCGGCCACGAGCGCGGCACGGTCGGCGTGCGCTGGGTCGGACCGGACGTCGTCGACGTCCTCCCGTCGACCCGGGTGGTCAAGGTCGCCTCGTTGACCTGAGTGGGGCCCGACGCACGCCCGCGGCGCGGGTCTCCTCGCGATCGGGCGCCCGCGAGTAGGTTGCGGCGATGGTCCTCGATGCGGATGCAGCCCGCCTCGACGGGAAGGTGGCCGTGGTGACGGGCGGCGGCGCCGGCATCGGTCGCGGCATCGCCAACGGCTTGCGGGTGTTCGGCGCCGAGGTGGCGATCTGGGAGCGCGACCCCGACACCAGTGCCGCGGCGGCGGCCGAAGTGGACGGGCTCTCGGTGCCCACGGACGTGCGCGACGGCGGGCAGGTCGACGCGGCGCTGGCCGCCACGGTCGAGCGCTTAGGCACGGTTGACATCCTCGTCAACAACGCCGGCGGCGTGTTCGTGGCGCCGTTCCTCGAGACGAGCGAGAACGGCTTCGACGCCCTCTACCGGGCCAACCTCAAGCACGTCCTGCTGTGCACCAAGGCAGTGGCCGGGCACATGGTCGAGAACGGTCACGGCGGCACGGTCGTCAACATCACCTCCATAGAGGGCGTGCGGGCGGCGCCGCTCTACGCGGCCTACGCGGCCGCCAAGGCCGGGGTGATCAACCTCACGAAGACCCTGGCGCTGGAGCTGGCACCGTACGACATCCGGGTCAACGCCATCGCTCCGGACATCACCATCACCGAGAGCCTCCTGGCCTTGACCCCGTCGGGCGCCGGCGATCGCATCGGCCTCACCGTGCCCCTGGGCCGGCCCGGACACGTCGACGAGTGCGCCGGGGCGGCCGTGTTCCTGGCGTCCGGACTCTCGAGCTACGTCACCGGCCACACGCTGCATGTCGACGGCGGCACGGCGGCCTCGATGGGCTGGTACCACCACCCCGAAGACGGCCACTACGTCTACGGGCCGTCGTGAAACTCCGACCTTGAGGACGAGGGCCCTCCAGCGTCAGCCCGAGAAGCCGAACGGGGCCCTTCGGGTCAGGAGCTGGGCGCCGTCCGCGGCCACGAGCACCGTGGCCCGCTCGAGGCACCCACCGGTCCCCTCGGCGCTGACCCACGATTGAAGGCATAGGACGGCGCCCTCGTCCACGGACGCCGACGCGCCGCGCCCGAGCCCGATCACGGGCGGCTCCACGCCGAGGCCGAGACCGTGAGCCAGGACCACCGGGGGCGGTGGCTCTCCCGTCTGTTCCCAGGAGCGGAAGAGGTCGGCACCCGTCGCGCCCGGCCGGCAGGCGTCGAGCAGGGCGTCGAGGCCGCGTCGACAGCGCTCGGCGAGCCGGCCGGCGCCGCGAGGTGGCGTCGCGCCCGCGAGCACCGTCGTGCCCACATCCGCCTCGTAGCCGGCATAGAGGGCGCCTGGGGAGAGGACGACCAGTTCGCCGTCGCCGATGGCCCGTTCACGAGCGAGGAGGCAGAAGTCGACGGCGCCATGGGCAGGGGTGGCGAAGGCGACGCTCTCGCTCGGCGGGGCGGGTACACCCAGGTTCCCGATGCACTCGTAGTACGCGGCCAGGAGCTCGCGCTCGCTCACCCCGGGCTCGACCCGCTGACACAGGTCCTGCAGGGCGGCCTCGGCCAGGGCAGCGGCGGTCTGCAGGCAAGCCAGCTCGTCGACCGTCTTCGTCCGACGCGCTCCCCAGAAGGCAGGCTTGGCATCGGCCAGCTCGGCCGAGGGGGCGATCTCGTGGAGGTGCTGAGCGAACATGGGGGTCAGCCCGTCGGTGCCCACCCGTCGGGCGCGCCCCAGGCCGGGGATCGCCTTCAGCGCGGCGAGGAGGTGGGCCGGGTTCCAGGTGAGCGGGTAGAGGTCCTCGTGGTCGATCTCGGGCGGCACGCCCTCGTCCCAGACGGACAGGAGGTGAACCCGCCGCGTCTCGAGGACCACCACGGCGGCGGGGCCAAAGGGCGCGCTCCCGGCCCGCCAGAGTTGACGGGCCCCCGAGGCGTAGCGCACGTTGGCGGCGCGTCCGAGCACCAGCGCGTCGAGCCGCTCGACGGCCATGGCCTCGAGAAGGCGATGGCGCCGTTGGCGGCGGAGCCGCTCGAAGTCGGCACGGGCCGAGTCCTCGAGTGCCATCGTCCCGACGTTCGCCTCGCGGCCCAGGGCGGGCGTCATGGCTCCAGGCCGAAGGGGTCGTAGGTCGACCCGCTGAGCGGTTCCCAGCCCGTGTCCGTGACGGCGACGATATCCTCGGCCCGGTACCCCCCGGCTCCGTCGTCCCAGATCACCGGTTCGAGGACGAGCACCATTCCCGGCTGCATGACCTGCGACTCGTCGAACTCGGGTCCCAGGTCGGTGCCGACCAGGGGCATTTCGGCGCTGTCGGTCCCCACGCCGTGCGCCAGGTAGAAGTGCTCGATCCACGGCCGGACGCCGTCGTTCGCCTCGGTCGCGGCACGGCCGAGCGCGGCGGCGCTCACGCCGGGCCGCAGCACGCGCAACGCGGCGTCCACCACGTGCCGCCAGCGGCGGAACTGCTCATGCTGGCGAGAGCTCGGGGCGTTGCGAGCACTGGTGACCCAGGTCCGCCCATAGTCCGACGCGTAGCCCTCCCACAAGATGCCGGCGTCGACCCATACGACGTCGCCCTCCCGCAACATTCGGTCGGTCGTCGCCGTGGGATAGGCGAGATCGCCGTGGGAGGTCCACGGGCCTTGCTCCCTCCACGCCGGCATGACCTGCCAGATCGGGTCGATGCAACCCGCCGAGGCACCGAGCTCGAAGGCGCGGCGCAGGAAGCGGGCGCTCAGGTCGCTCTGGCGGACACCCGGCCGCAGCGCCTCCCGTGCGCCGACCATGGCCAGCTCGGAGATGCGTTGCGCGGTGCGGATGCAGGCCAGCTCGTCGGGGGTCTTGCGCAGCTTGGCCGGCGCCAGGGCGGCACGCCCGTCACACCAGTCGTACATCCCGAGGGCCCGCAGCATGGGGTGGGTCTGATGGTCGACGGCCAGACGCGAAGCGGTTGGGAAGTGATCGGCCAGCGCCATGAGCATGTCGTCGACGCCGTCGTCCAGGTCGGGGAAGAGCGGCCCATGGACATGGTCCGGCGGCCACTCGGGCGGGAGCCCGTCGCGGGCAGCGGTGTAGACGTGAGGAGCGGACTCCCCCTTGGCCACGACGACCACTGGACGGAAGATGCCGGAGCGCCCGCTGTCCTCACCCGGCATTGACAGGCCGGCGGCGTAGGCGACCGCACTGGAGCTCAGCAGCACCAGGCCGTCAAGCTCCTGGCGGGCCAGCTCCTCCTGCAGCCGGGCGAACCGCTCGCCCCGCATGCGCGCCAGGTCGGGGCTGGGGGGAATCTCCCGCCCGCCGATCGTGGCGCCCGTCGCCTGCTCCTCCATCGCTGGCACCCTCGCCAAGAACGGGCCAGCTGTCAAGCCGCACGAACGACAGGTCTCGTTGACGGGCCCGGCCCGGCGGGCGAGGATCAGGGACATGCGAGCCGAAGCCGATTTCGATTATCACTCGGTCGAGTGGCTGGCGGAGCGCTACCAGCACAACGACGAGCTCCGCCGTCAGTCCCCGGTGGTCTGGAACCAGACTTACGGGTTCTGGTATGTGACGGGCTACGAGGAGGTGGCCGAGGTCGCACGCGACAGCGAGACCTTCACCCCGCGCTACGAGGAACGCGCGCCCGACGGCCTGAGCTACGTCGGGATCATGGGCGTACCCCGTGACGAGGGCCTGCCGCCGGTCGGGATCGCCGAGGCCGAGGCGGGCCGCCACGTCGCCCTGCGCCGCGCCATCAATCCTTTCATGCTGCCCGCGGCGGTCGACCGGGACCGCCCGTTCCTCGAGCAGGCCGCCACCTGGTGCCTGGACCAGAAGATCGCGGCTGGGCAGATGGACATGGTGCTCGACTACACCAATCCGGTGCCGGCGATCTGGACGATGAAGCTGATGGGCCTTCCGCTCACGACCTGGAAGCACTGGGCCGAGTACTTCCACTCGGCGACGGCCTACGGCCAGCAGATGCCGCAACGCCAGGCGGCCATCGCTCGCACGCCGGAGATGGTCGCCGAGGTGAAGGAGGTGATCGCGGAGCGCCGTCGTCATCCCGGCGACGACCTCGTCTCGCGTTTGGTCACCATGGAGATCGAGGGGCGCCCCATGACCGACGACGAGCTGGTCGCCGTCATGTGGAACCTCATCGGCGGCGGCGTCGACACGACAACGTCGCTCACGTCGCTGGCGCTCGTGCACCTTTCCGGCCAACCACAGCTCCGCGACCGCCTGGCCAAGGACACCAACCTTCTCGAAGGCGCGTGCGAGGAATACCTGCGCTGGACATCCGTCAACGAGACGCTCAGCCGCACCTGCACCCGCGATACGAAGCTGGGGGGCCAGGAGATCGGGCGCGGGGAATTCGTCGTGATGAGCTGGCTCGGCGCCGACTACGACCCGGCCGTGTTCCCTGATCCGAGCGCAGTCGACGTGGACCGCTCGCCTAATCCACACCTCGCCTTCGGCATCGGCTCGCACCGCTGTATCGGACTCCACGTGGCCCGCGTTCTCTTCGAGGTCATGATGCGCGAGGTGCTGACGCGCATTCCCGACTACGTCGTCGACTACGCAGGCACCACCTACTACCAGGGCAATCCCAAGCTGCACGGGGTGGTCACCATGCCGGTGACGTTCACGCCCGGCCAACCGCGCGGGGTCGACCGCCCCTTCTGACTCTGCACCGGGTCGGCGGCCAAGCATTCGATGCCGAGGGCCGAATCACCCCTGGGAACGACGACCGGCAATCGATCGCCATGCAGATCGTCAGGGCCGCCGGTCCCGAGGCAGAGAGCTGACGCTGGTCGACCAGACCCTTCGGAAAACTAGCCCTGGCGGTAGTAGTGATCCTGTTCGAGGTCGTCGAGCAGGCTGGGCCCGGTCGGCTCCCATGCCAGCAGCTCGCGGGTGATGGTGGCGGTGGCGGGGCTGTCCAGCGCCACGAAGTGACCCAGAGGGGCGAAGTGCTCGAAGGCGTCGGCGGGTGCCACCGATGCCGTGGGGAGGTCGAGGTGACGACCCATTGCCTGGGCGATATCTCGGAAGGGGACGCCCTCGTCGCCGACCGCGTGCAGGACCGATCCCGCCGGCGCGGCTTCCACGGCGAGGCGGGCCAGGCGGGCGGCGTCGGAGCGGTGTACGGCTGGCCAGCGGTTGGTGCCCTCCCCCACGTAGCCGGCCACGCCCCGCTGGCGGGCGATGCCGACGAAGGTGGCCATGAACCCGTTGTCGCCGTCGCCGTGAACCGTCGGAGGGAGGCGCAGCACCGACGAACGGACGCCGATCCCCCTCAGCGACAAGGTGAGGAGGGCGGTGGCCGACCGCAGCCCGGCGGGGTTGGCCCGAACCTCGGCGCCGGGCACTAGCCCGTCGTCCTCGGTGGCCACCCGGCCGGGCGTCAGCCCGAGCATGCCCGAGGCGAGCACCAGGGGCCTGTCGGATTCGGCCAGCGCGGCGGCCATGGCCTCCACGGCCCGCCGATCGGCTGCCCCGGCAGCGGCGAAGTTGCCGCCGAATGCCACCTCATGCTGGAACGCCAGGTGGATCACGCCGTCGGCGTCGTTGGCCGCCTTCGCCAGGCCGTCGGGGTCGTCGACGTCGCCGCGCTGCACGACGGCGCCCGCCTTCTCCAGCCGCTCCGCCGATGCCTCGGAGCGGGCCAGGCCGACCACCTCGTGGCCAGCGCCGAGCAGCTCGGGCACGACGGCCGAGCCGATCCAGCCCGATGCCCCGGTGACAAAGATCCTCATGACGAAACCTCCAGGAATGGTGATGTCAGTAACTGCCATCACTCTAGGCCTGATGTCAGTCACTGTCAACACTAGGATCGAGGCCATGGGTCGATGGGAGCCGGACAGCCGCGGGCGACTGCAGGAAGCAGCGCTGGCCCTCTACTCAGAACGGGGGTTCGACCAAACCACCGCGGCCCAGATCGCCGAACGAGCCGGGGTGACCGAGCGCACCTTCTTCCGGCATTTCGCCGACAAGCGAGAGGTGCTCTTCGGCGGGTCCGTCGTTCTCCGGGAGCGGATCGTGGCCGGGGTGGCCGGCGCACCGGCCGCCGACGGACCCTTCGACGCCGTCTCGCGCGGCCTCGACGCCGCAGCGGCCATGCTGGGCGAGTTCCGCCGCGACCTGTCGCGCCAGCGCCAGGCCGTGATCGCCGCCAACCCCGAGCTGCGCGAGCGCGAGCTGGCCAAGCTGGCGGACTACGCCGCGGCGGTGGCCAACGCCCTGCGTCAGCGGGGCGTGAGCGAGCCACAGGCGTCCTTGGCCGCCGAGGCCGGCATGAGCGTCCTGCGCGTGGCCATGGAGCAGTGGGCCAGCCGAGACGACGGCCACGACCTCAGCGCCATCATGCGCGATTCGGTCGCCGAACTGCGGGCGATGACGGGCGGCTGAGACCACTACACCCGGATCAACGCAGCGAAAGGCTGATCGTCCTCGTCCTGACGCCGACGTAGAGGACCTCGATCCATGGCGGTGTCCACCTTCCCCGACGTGTCCGCCGTCCCAGGCGTCGTCGTCGACGACGCAGTCGACCACTGGTGCGACAGGCAGATGCCGTCGTGCGCGTTGCGAGCCGATCCGTCAGGGATGACCGCTGATGAGGCGGGGTAAAGAAGATTTCTGTCGCCAGCTGTCACAAACGGGAGTGCCCGTTCGTCGTATGGGTGACAAACAGCGACGAACCAATCCGTGAAAGGAGACCACCATGGACGCCCGCCTCAACCTCTTCGAGAACCCAACCACCATGAAGTTGTTCAAGCACATCAATGCTGCAGGTCAGGTCGTAAACGGATCGACCCTGCCCCGGGCTACCCAGGAGCTGGTCAAGCTCCGGGCCAGCCAGATCAACGGGTGTGGCTTTTGCACCGACATGCACACCAAGGACGCCGTGGCGGCCGGTGAAAGCCAACTGCGGCTGAACCTGGTGGCCGCCTGGCGGGAGGCCACGGTCTTCACCGAGGCCGAGCGCGCCGCGCTGGAGCTCGCCGAACAAGGGACGCGGATTGCCGACGCGGCCGGCGGGGTGACGGACGAAGCCTGGTCCAACGCGGCCAAGCACTACGACGACGAGCAGCTCGGCGCGCTGGTAGCGGTGATCGCCATGATCAACTTCTACAACCGGGTGAATGTGATCGTCCGCCTGCCAGCCGGCGACTACGAGCCCGGCCAGTTCGGATAGCCCACGGCCCTCCGCCGCTGACGGAGCGGGGCAACGTGCGGTCGATACGGGGGATCGCCGTAATAGTCTCCGCCGCATGCCCGAAGAGCAGATTGCCCCGGACGGAACGGCGGTACGGGTCGCCTTGTGGCGGGCATTACACGTGTACGTCGATGCAGCGCCCCACGTGCTCGAAGACGAGGTCGGGCTCCGGCTCGCCGGTCCCGACGACGACTGGCGCAGCCGTCCGGACATGGACCCGGTCTTCACCAGGAGCTTTCGGGCGGCCATCGTCGCCCGCGCCCGCTTCATCGAGGATCTGGTCGCCGAGCAAGCCGAACGAGGTGTCCGCCAGTACGTCCTGCTGGGCGCAGGCCTCGACACGTTCGCCCAGCGTCGACCGGAGATTGCCTCCCGCATGCAGGTCTTCGAAGTCGACCGGCCCGGAGCCCAGGCCTGGAAGCGGGCGCGCCTGACCGAACTGGGCTTCGGCGTCCCGGAGTGGTTGCGATTGGTGCCGGTCGACTTCGAGGCGGACTCGTGGAGGCAAAAGTTGGAGGAAGGAGGTTTCGACCCTCACCAGAGGGCGGTCGTGGCATCTACCGGCGTCTCGATGTACCTCAGCGCGGAAGCGAACGCAGAGACCTTGCGCGAGATCGCGTCGTTCGCTCCGGGCTCGACGTTGGCCATGACGTTCCTCTTGCCGCCGGAGCTGCTCGACCCCGAGGACCGCGTCGGACTCCAGATGGCCGAAAAGGGCGCCCGGGCGTCCGGGACGCCCTTCGTCAGCTTCTTCACACCGTCCCAAGCCTTGGAACTCGCTCGCCGAGCAGGTTTTCGAGAGGCCCGGCACGTGCCGCTCTCGGATCTGGCCGAGCGCTACTTCGCCGCACGGACAGACGGCTTTCGGCCGACGACCGGAGAGGATCTGGTCGTCGCCCTCACCTGACGGCCTAGGTGGGCTCGACTGATGTCGCATCGTTTCGTCACCGCGCCATCGGATCACGGAAGCGCAGTGGCAACCCTCACGCAGAGACCCTTCACCTGGCCTTTTCGCCGTCCTTCGCGGTGGAGGGCACAATGGGAGGATGAGCGCCGATCTCGAAGAGCTGCGACGGCTGCGGCGGGCCCGTGACCGGATGGACCGCGAGTACGCGGAGCCGCTCGACGTGCCGGCGCTCGCCCGGACGGCGCTGATGTCACCGGCCCACTTCAGTCGCCGTTTCCGCGAGGCGTACGCCGAGACGCCGTACTCCTATCTCATGACCCGGCGCATAGAGCGGGCCAAGGCGCTGCTGCGCCGGGGCGACCTGAGCGTGACCGATGTCTGCTTCGCCGTCGGGTGGACGAGCCTCGGCTCCTTCTCCGCCCGGTTCACCGAGCTCGTCGGCGAGACGCCGTCCACGTACCGCGCCCGTAACCACGACGAGCTGCGTGTCATGCCCACCTGTCTGACGATGGTCCTGACCCGACCGCGCAAGGACGGCGGCCAGGGGCGGAGGGAAGCGAGCAGTTTCGGAGAAGCACCCGTCGCCGTACCCGCGTAGCGTGTGTGCCATGACCGTCTCACTCAGCACTGTGCACATCCTCGTTGACGACCCCGACGCCGCTCTCACCTTCTACCGCGACACCCTCGGTCTGACGGTGAGCTTCGAGGTGGCCAACGACGGCTTCAAGTGGATAACCCTGGTCACCGACAGCCAACCCGAAGTGGGGATTGTGCTGTCGCAGCCGCAAGCGGGCCGGTCGAAGGAGGACGGGGACGCCCTGGCGGCCATGCTCGCCAAGGGTGAGATGTACCCGGTCCACTTCCGCACCGACGACCTCGACGCGACCTTCGACAAGATCGCCAGCACGCCCGGCGTCGAGGTGCTGCAGGAGCCGACCAGCCAGCCCTGGGGCGTCCGTGACGCTGCTGTGCGCGATCCCGCGGGCAACCGGCTCCGCATCGAGCAGGCATAGACCCAGCTCGTTCGGCGCGCGGCGCGTCGCGATCAGCCGGACCTCTCAGGGGGAACTTGTTCTTGGGTCCCCACGGCGGCCTGGGTCCACGCCACCGCGACCCGCCGACGCCGCTTTGGCCTTAGGCGGCGCGGCTGAGCTCGCGGGCCGCCACCGTGTCACGCACCTTGCGTTCCACGGAGGGCGCGGCTTCGAGAATCCGGCGAAACTCAGCGGGCGTCCCGGCGTAGACCATGGCGTCGGTACGCGTGGTCACCGTGGCATTGCGACGTCCGAGTCCGCCGTCGAGAAGGGCCATCTCACCCACCAGGTCGCCACGCTCGAGGGTGGCGATGGTGCGGCCACCCTGGCTCACCGTTGCCTCGCCCCGGGCAATGATCATGAACTGGTCACCCCGGGCACCCTCCTCCACGAGGACGCGGCCCGCCGAGACTGGCAGCAGTGTCAGGTGACGCCGGATAACGGCCAGCTCCGACCGGCTGACCTCGGAGAACAGTGGTAATTCCGCCAACGTGTCAGTGAAGCTCATCTTCACTCCTCTCTTCCCAGACTCAGGGTGCCGCCTGCGGCGGTATCTGTCAATAAGCTCCGAGGGATATCTAACATCATTTTTTATGATACCTGCTGAGATTGTCAGGCATGCCGGGGCGAGGAGCGGTGGGACCGGCACCCGCTCCCACCAGCCGAACCCCGTCCGCCGAGTCCGCACCCACGCTTACCAGGGGGGTCCTAGAGGGCTCCTCGTGACCGTGGCGTGGGACGACAGTTTCCCGCGGTCAGCGTCAGCGGGCGCTGCCGGCGGGGCACAGGCTCCTCCAGGTCCGACTGATCGGACAGTTGCCGGTCGTCAGGTGGTCGCAGCGGACTGATTCAGCGAATCGACCATGAGCTGAGTGGCCTGGCTGGTGCGGGTTCGCGCTACTCGGAACGGCTCGAGGCCAGTCTGCGAGCCTGTTCGCTGCAATGCGATGCAACCCCGAAGAGGGAGCGTTTCGGGTGAACCCCCGCGGGCTCTGGTTTCGGGTGAACCCCTGCGGGCTCTGAATGTGTCCGAGGGATTTGTCGGGTCCACCACCGCTCTACCCCAACTTTGTCAGGACGTTTCGCGTGATCTGCTCAATCTGCGGGTCTCGCCCGGCCAGCCCATGAGCCCAGTCGGTCGACCCCGACGTCACCACTGTGGCGCCTGCCTGGTTCGTGTACGCACCCAGAACCGCATGGCCGTATCGGATACGTTCCATCGCTTCGGGCTCACGCGTCCCGAACACGCGTGAAGCGATGTACTCGAGCTCGCTCGGCTCCCCAGGCTTGGGCGGACGAGGCGCTGTCTCACGGGTGAAGTGCTGTGTTGGGCACGTGCCGAGGATCTCGAACGTCGACGGCGTGCCGTCTTCGCCGGTCGGGTACGGCAGCCCATCGCGGTAGGTGAACACGCACCCGTCGCATTCGTAGCCCACGACGGTGGCGCCGACACCGAGCACGTCACCGTAACCGAGCCCAGTGCCGTCAAAGATCCAGTGACCAGCGCGATGCACGGTATAGCCACCGAGGCCCGAGGTGACATTGCGACCAATGCGGTGGTAGCCCCCTCGGGTGAACGTGACGCCGGTCATGTGGTTTTCGGGACGGCCGACAACAATGTCGGACCAGAACGTCGTCACTTCCGTTTCCCTGTCCGTTCCCATCAGCGGGTCACTCTTGAAGAAGCTTTTGTAACCGACCATCACGTCGTGATCGTCTCCCTCGATCCGCACCTGCCACAACGAGGTATTGCCCGAGAAAAAGGCCGCATTGCCGCCGGTCGCGATGAAACCTTCGACCGTGTCGCGCATTCCACGAGACCAGTACTCGTCGTGCCCAACCGACAAATACAGATGCGCGCCGTCCAACACCTCGGGGTGATCTTCGAGATCAGCATTTGCGCACACGCCAATCTCGAACCCTTCCCGTTCGGCCCACTCAATGAACGGGAGCTCCCAGTCGGGCCATCCGGCCGAGCCGGCGTAGCCGGACAGATGATTGATCTGGACGTAGCCGACGTGCGCGGCATTCTGCGGATCGGGCTCGCCCGTCCCCGTCACGCGGCGGCCCTTGCCGGGCGGTTTGTAAAGGTAACCCGCCGACATCGGACGCTGCATGGCAGCGTGGGTGCCGCCGGTGTACAGG
This sequence comes from Acidimicrobiales bacterium, assembly GCA_035602795.1. Classification (GTDB taxonomy): domain Bacteria; phylum Actinomycetota; class Acidimicrobiia; order Acidimicrobiales; family RAAP-2; genus Bog-473. Next base: position 17,449 of record DATNLP010000549.1, read on the forward strand.
TTTGAACCGCCGAAGTCGTTATAGGCGTGCCACGTATTGGTTGCCAGCGCGACCACAATCCGCTGGCCAGAAGTCGGACGCACGACGAAGAACGCGTAGTCACGCCGCACCTTTCCAGCAACGTCGATCTCCATGACGACCTCGTAGTAACCGGAGCGCCATATCGGGTCGACATCCAGCGTGAGAGCGAGAGGCCAACCGCACCCCTTCGAGGAAGCTTCATTCGAAGTCTCGTGCTCGTCGGCCGCCACCGCGTCAGAACTGAAGACGACCTCCCGTTGCGCACCGACTCGTGCCACCTCGACGCGCACCGGCCGCCCCCCGGCCGATGACATGTGCAGACCCACCTGCCCGCCCGAGCTCACCGATTGCGGCCAGCAGTACCCTGTCACCACTTCGCGCGGCATCCTCCGACCCTAACTGGGCCACGTCACTCGTTACGTTCGAACGAAGTCGTGCAGAGCGAGGGTCGCCGAGCTGTGCGGCATCGACTGTGAGAGATCCCGGTAGGTCGGTGGGGTTCATAACCGCAAGTCAGAGGCCGGTCACACCCTCCGGCACCCGCAGGCCAGCCCCGTACGATTCTCTTTGTGATCGCACTCCCGGCACCCGCCTGGCCCCTCACCGACGGAGTAGTGACCCTGCGGCGCTTCTCCCTCGACGACGTGCCCGCCGTGGCCAGGGCTTGTCAGGACCCTGAGATCCCGAGATGGACTGCAGGCATCCCTGAGCCCTACGAGAAGCACCATGCCCGGGAGTGGATCGCCCAACATGATCGTTTCTGGAACGAGGAGGGTCGTGCCGCATTCGCCTTCTACGCCGCGGAGAGTGGGGAGCTGTCGGATCCATGACCCTCGCCGAGATCGACTTTGCCGACGGGTCGGCGACCGCCGGCTACTGGGCCGCTCCTTGGGCCCGTAACCGCGGCGCCACGACCCGGGCGCTCAATCTCGTTTGCGCCTGGGGATTCGGTTCGCTCGGGATCGACACCGTGAACCTTATGACCTTGCCCGGCAACCTTGCCTCCGAACGGGTGGCCGAAAGGCGGGATTCGAGCGGGTCGGGACTCTCGACGACTACAGGCCGACCCGTGCAATCGACCCCGAAGCGCGCTACTACGTCAACCGCTGGATCCTCCGCGGCAGCCCGAGGGACTCAGCTGAGTTTGCAGGCAGTCGGTAACTCTTGATCACTGGTACCTCCCGGAGCGACACGTCCACACTGGGCGAGATGCTCGCGTGCGAGCTGGGCCGTACGTGACTCGACCTCGACGATCGCTCCCGTCGGTGCACCTGCACTACATCGACACCGGCGCAGGCCCGACCATGTTCGTGCACACGGCTGAATGTCGCCGACTTAGCTCCCTCGATCCCTCCGACGAGACCGTCATTGAAGCGCACGCCGACGCCGTCTGCCTGCTCCTGCTTGGGACCTCCTGACGGGCTCTGAGCTGGAGGGTCAGTGCGGACCGACGCTCAGGACCCGTGGCTCAAGCTGCCACGCCCTCCGTATCCGCATGAGGCAGGTCACGGCCAGAACGATGAAGCTTCCTTCGATGACAAGGCTGACGCTGCCGAGGAGGTAGCCCCAGTTTCCGATGTCGCCCGGGTCACCAGGAACTCCGACCGTTCGCGACAGGATGTATCCGGTCATAGGCCCGATGCTTGACGCCAGTCCGAGAAGCCAGCCAAAGGTCTTCCCGCGAATGATGAGGGCGGCGCTGATCGTGCTACTTATCTCGACCATGTAGTAGCCGTACTTCAACCACATGGGTGACTGGTCTCCCAGAAGGCCACCTTGGTCCTGTAAGTGGATTATGGCGATAGCCAGCGCAAGGCCGGCACCGAGTACGAGGAACGGAACAGGAGTCTGGGTGTCATCGCTCAGCAGGAACCTTGTGACGCGTTGCCCGGAAGATACCTGGGTCAGCGTTGCCATTTGCATGAAACTCCTTCTTTCTGCCTCGAGGAAACGAATGGGTTGTTGAGCGCGTTTGTACTCCGAGGGGACTACGGACGAAAAGGCACTCGAGATTTGCAGATCGGCAGGATTTTTCGGGGTGGTCGTTGCACCGAGTCCTGGTCACGTGAGTCTCCTGTACTTGTAGTTCGAGGACAGGTGGGAGGGCGTCGGACTCATCCGTCAGGGCGGGCGGGGTGCGGATCCACCGCAGGAGGTAGCTTGACGCAGCTTCTCAGTACGAGCGGCTATGGCAAGCGTGCCGCTCATCCTCGTGAGGACGCGCGTGTCGCCCCGGTACCAACCTCAGGATCGACGCAATCGCACTACGACCCGGCCGGGCAAGCACCGATCGTCGTCAGGACACCGGCTGACGCGGAGCTGTGACCTGCGGTGCTCGTGGTCGCACGCGCGGGAGCCCAGTCACTGCGAGGTCTCGACTGCCCACAGGCAGGCCCATTCATCCAGGGGTCTGAGCGCCTGCCCGAGGGATCGCCCGAGTTCCGTCAAGGCATACCGCTGATCCTCAGCTTGCACGACCAGTTGCGCGTCTCGCAGCTCGCCCAACCGGTCGTAGAGGACGCTCGGGGACATGCCGTCGCAGCGTTCTCGCAGTGCACGAGCACCTACCGGACCTTCACGTAGCTCCCACAGCACGCGCAGGGACCACCTCCGGCCGAGTAAGTCAAGGGCGGCCATGAGCGGTCGTCCTGTCGTCGAGCCTCGAACTGGTCGACCGGGAAGAGGCAGTTCTTGACGTTTCGGTTTCCGTACCGTACGCTCTGTCGTCATGGTTACGGAAACTGTAACACCAAGAATTTCGCCGTTAGAGCCGCCATACGATCCGTCGGTAGCCGCCCAGTTGACGGCGATGATGCCGGCCGATGCCGCAGTCCCACCTATCGCATTGTTCCGCACCTTCGTCCGGAACCTGCCCATGACTCAGGCCATGACCACGTGGGGCAGCTATGAGCTCGGCCGGTCCCTCTCGTTGTCGTTGCGCGAACGGGAGATCGTGATCGACCGGACGTGCGCCCGTTGTGGCTGTGAATACGAGTGGGGCGTCCATGTTGCGTTCTTCGCAACACGAGCTGGGTTCGACCACGCGCAGATCATGTCGCTGACCCACGGATCTGCTGAGGACGGGTTCTGGGCCGACGATCGGGACCGACTCCTCATACGAGCCGTTGACGCCCTCCATGATGAGAACGACCTCCCCGCCGAACTCTGGGAGGCGCTCTCAGCGTGCTTCCGCGAAGAAGAACTGCTCGACCTGATCCTCCTCTGCGGGTGGTATCACGCCATCAGCTTCGTCGCCCGCGCTGTTCGAGTCCCCCTGGAGGTCGGCGCGCCGAGATTCACATCAACGGGCCAGACGGCCGATCGAAGATGACCCGAAGCCGAGAGGCAGGCCCCGATTTCGTTCAGCAGCGGATGGCGATGCCCCACCCACCCAGCATGTCCTCTGCAACCGACGAGCCTATGCGTCTTCTGCGGAGCAGCGGAGACTGCAACCGGGCCCGTTATGGCTCAATCTGCTCGATGATCGAATAGGCATCGTGGTCAGCCACGGCTGTACCGAGTCGCTCGAGCATTGCCGTTGTGATCTGAGGAGCCACTTTGAGGGTGATGGCCCAGAGAAAAAACCCGTAGACCATGCCGACTCGGACTAACTTCCAGGCCTCGTCCCAGGTCGGCACCTCACCACCTTCAGCGCCGAGATGCTCCAGGTAATGCATCAGAAGGTCTCGTTCGGTCCGACGACGGTCGTCGACCCCGATGGCGCATGCGATGTGGTAGCCCACGTCGAGATACCACGGCCCGCGCTGCACCAACTGCCAATCCACCAAGCACGGGCGTCCACTGGCGTCGAGGTACAGATTGCCGATGTGGGCGTCGCCATGGAGCAGACAGCGCGGCTCGGCGGAGGACAGCAGCCCCTGAAGGAGGCCGACGACCCGCACAAGTCGTTCCGCGTTGCGGATCTCCAGCGGCACGCCAGCACCTATTGGGCCATCGAAGTTGCCCCTGATCTCGGGCACTCCCCGCGCTCGCAGGGTCGCCTCTACGCGCGGTAGTAACCGAGGGTCAGCGAGATGATCCCATCCCCATGTCCGACCATGCAGGACGGCATATTGTTCGAGGCTCTGCGCCGCTTGGTCGGGCGAGAAGACGCTGAGAGCGTCCAGAAACGTTGCTCCTTGCTCTACGACGTCCTCTGAGATGACGACCCCATGGTGCGTCAAGGGATCAACGTCCGCATAGAACGCTCGTAGCGTGCGGACGCGGGCGGCCGCGGCCAGCTCGCGGTAGAAAAGCGCCTCAGGCTCGCCGGCCGCTCGGCTCTGGACCGCAGACTCGGAGCAATCCGTGAAATACCCTTTGACACAAAGGTGGGCAGGAAGGCCGTCGGGTAGGTCGTCCTCGCACACAATCCCGAAGCGAGCGTTCGTCGAGACGCGGGACACGATTGGTCCACGCGTCGCCGACATCACCTTGATCGCCGGGAAGCGCAGGCCCAGTGCGCCATTGAGCCAATCGGGCGACATCGCTTCCTCGGAGGACCTGTCCATCAAGGTCTCCTCACGCCTCTCGAAGGCTGTCTCTCAGAACGAACTTCTGTATCTTGCCGGATGAGGTCCTGGGGAATTCGTCGACGGAGACCAGCTCCTCCGGCCACTTTTGACGTGCTACACCGGCCCGATCGAGGTGAATCCTCAGTGCGGACAGCTCGGCCACCGAGCTTCCGTCGAGCATCCGGACGAAGGCGGCGGCGTGTTCCCCCATACGTTGGTCGGGCGCCGCCACGACGGCCACCTCGGCGATCCCGGGAAGTGTCATCAGGACTTCCTCGACCTCGGCCGCGCTGATGTTCTCTCCGCCTCGGATGATGACATCGGAGATCCGGTCCGTGATGGAGATATACCCATCGGCATCCATCACGGCCACGTCACCGGTGTGATACCAACCGTCGGCGTCGAAGACCTTCGCGGACAGGGACGGATCGGTGTAGCCAAGGAAGCAATCCGGTCCGCGGGAGATGACCTCACCCGCTTCACCAGTCGACACGTCGCGACCGTCAGTATCGATGAGCCGGATCTCGCACCCGGGCAGTGGTCGTCCGTCACGTGACAGTCGCTTGTCGAGTTCGTCGGCGTACGTGCAGCCCGTGATCGACGGGTGCTCCGTCGATCCATACATCTTGTAGATGACGATCCCCAGATCGGTGGCTCGCTCCATGATGACCTTCGGCACGGGAGCACCCCCCATCCCCTGGTGCTCCATTCGACGAAGGTGCGCCTCCGTGAAGTCGGGGTGGTCCAAGAGGCTGGTCAAGAAATACGGGGCACCTCCCCCGCTGTTGAGATCCTCCGAGATCATCAGGTCGAGGACCGTCGTCGGGTCCCACAGATCGAGCAGATTGACGGGTCGCCCTCGGTCGATCGGTATCAGAAGTGCGCCCAGCATGCCGATGGCGTGACTGATCGGATTTGCCATGAGCATGGACCGTGTCGACGGGTGCGACGTGTCGCCAAGCTGCTGGATCTCCGCACACACCGTCTCGTGAGAATGAATGACCCCCTTCGGGTTTGCGGTGGTCCCCGAGGTCCATCCGATGAGAGCTGGCGACGCGGGGTCGACGTGCGCTGGTGAGGCTACGGGATCTTCATTGAGGAGATCGCAGAACCGGGAGCTACCCTTTGGAGCCTTTTCGTCTGTGACCACGAGCTCGAAGTCGGGTAAGTCCGCCATGGATTCCAGATTGGCCAGGAAGTCTTGATATCCAAAACGCGACGCCGTGACATGGACCTTTGGTTGACACTGCTTCAATATGTACGCCGTCTCACGGCTCCCGTAGATGTGGACGATGGGCGCAGCCACGGCACCGAGCAGCGCGACTCCGTAGAACGTCACCACACCCTCGATCCAGTTCGGAGTCTGAAACGTCACGACGTCACCGGCGCCAACGCCTTTGGCGGCGAGTCCGGTCGCGACTCTGCGAGCCAGGTTGAGGACGTCGGCGAACGTGCCCCTCCACGGACGCGTTCGTGAATGGATTACGAAGGACTGGCCGCTCTGCGCAGCGAGAGCACCGGCCATCCTCTCGCCCACGCTGTGGTCCGGCCACCATCCTTCCGAGCGATATCTCCGCTGGTCTTCCGGCGCGATCTCCCGCAGTGTCCACCCAGCAGCTTCCATGACACCACTCCCATCGTTTGTACCGCGACGCCCTGAATTCCGCCCGCCAAGTGTTCCGTAACCCACTTGCCATCAACCCGATAGGCGTGTAGAACGGACTTTAACATTTCTGTAGAACGACATTCCCTTTTCGTGTCGATCACAACGCTCCGTGGGGACAACCGTCCGGACAGCCCCTGGCGCCGCCGAGACTCGAACCTCCCAGCCGAGGAGTGCTCGCTCAGCGCAGAGTCGAGGTTCGAGCCGCCGGAACCACTTCCTCGACCAGTTGCCGGACGATCGCGTCGTAGTCAGCCGTTTGCCTCGTCGCGGGGAGGAAGATGAGGTGGCGGGCTCCCACTGCAACGAACTGCTCGACTTTTTCGAGAACCTCTTCAGCCGTGCCCGCGGCGGCAACGCTGTCAACCATGGGACCGAAGTCCTGGTCGTACGTTCCGCCCATCATGTTCGCAGCCTCTCGGCGCGCTCGCCTGCCGTCTCGGTGGACATACACAAAGATGAAGGCGTACCACTCGAAGAGATCGAGATTCCGTCCGACTTCGTCCGCAAGGTCTTGTATTCGGGCAACCGAAGAGGCATACCGCCGTGGGGAGTAGAGGTAGGGCATCCAACCGTCGCCGAGCAATGCGGCCCGGCGCATCGCCGGATCCTTGCGGCCGGCGACCACGATCGGTGGTCCGCCCACCTGAACCGGCGGTGGGTGCAATCTGACGTCAGTCATTGGGTAGAACGGTCCGTCATGCGAAACCTGTTCTGCGCTCCACAGTCGCTTCAGAAGCGGGATGGCCTCGTCCGCCCGCCGCCCCCTTTCACCGATCGGCACGCCGCAGGCCCTGAATTCCTGCGGGTATTCCCCACCCACACCGACCCCAAGGATCACGCGTCCGCCTGTCGCGCGGTCGAGGTCGGCGATCTGCTTGGCGACGATGGCCGGAGAATAGAGGGGAAGGAGGAGGATGGACGTTCCGATCTTAAGTCTCTCGGTGGTGGCCGAGAGGCGAGCGAGGGCCATCATGGCTTCGGGTGAGAGATTCGGCGATGCGACGTGCCCCCCGGTCCACAGCGAGTCGATCGGGAGTTCCTCCAGCGCGGACGCACGCGCCAACTGTGCCGGCGCGACCAGGCCGATTTTCAACTCACTCGGGTCGGGCTTCAATCACACATCTACTTGGTGCTTTGACGCGTTCGCGGCTTGCGCTGACGGGGTACTTCCAGTTGCTGGCCGCCGAGCGCAGCCAGGCAGAAGGCCCACACGCGCGCGCCGATCCGTTCACTTGGTTCGTCGAGTCCCGCGCAGTCGTAATGGTGGAACACCGCCATGACCAGTTGGGTAATGAGCCATGCCGAGTATTCGGGATCCGGGGAGTCGAGCGCCCCAATGGTCTTCGCCTCCCGGATCTCCTCGAGCAGCAGGTCTGTGAACGGCCGAGTCGCCGCGGACACCTCGTCCGGGTAGATCGTCTGGAGCCGCCAGTGCTCCGCCGTGATGAAGCTGGGGCCTTTACCAACGCCCTCCAGCCCGCTCATGGTGGCGGTGACATACAAATGGAGGCGATCGATCGGATCGGTCAGTTTGCTCGCCCTCTTCTTGTACTCCTTGCAGTTGTCATCGATGATGTGCTCGATGACGGCGAGAAGGAGATGATCCTTGCTGGGAAAATACCGGTAGAACGTCTGGAGCGCGATGCCCGCTTCCTTGATCAATTCCTGGGTCGTGAAGCTCGGGCCCTTGGCGGCAATGAGGCGCTGTGCGGCCTCGACGATCGTGTAGGCCTGCTCCACTCCCCGGCTCTTGGAGCGCTGCACAAGTGGTGACCGCTCCGCGGCACGTTCGGCCCACGTCATCTGCGAGACAGTAGCCTCGCCCCCAGATCCCACTGTCCGATCACCTCCCTGCGCCCAGCGTGATGTCAAAACACTTGTGCGCTGTAGACGACCGCACCGCCGAAGTGGGGCGACGAATGACATGCCACCCCAATAGACGGATTGGGCCGCTGCCGCTCGCCGGCCCGGCCGGACAGCTGGAGGTAACACTCCAGCATCTGCGGAACTCCGTGCATGCGCCCGTTCCCCAGGGCTCCCCCGCCGGAGAGGACGGGTAGTGCTCCCGGGCAATCACTGTCGATGCCGCCCTCCAGTACCAGCCGGTGAGCCTCGCCAATGGGACAGAGTCCGAGTGATTCCATCCAGAAGTACACGAAGGGCGAGAACCCGTCGTAGACCTGGGGCAGGTCCACTTCGGCCGGCCGAACACCGGACCTTTCCCAGAGGCGGCGGCTCGTCTCCGCCCCGACCTCCATGATGTCGTCGAGGGGCCAGTGCAACGGCAGCCGGCGCTTCACCGGGGCTCCTGTGGCATATCCCGCCACGTAGACGGGGCGGTGCGGTAGCTCCCGAGCCCGCTCGGCGGTCGTGAAGACGAACGCCGCTACCCCATCGACCGGGATGTCGCAGTCGAACCGGCAGATCGGGTCGTTGATCATGGGGGCAGCAAGGTAGTCGGCAGCCTCGAGAGGCTTCTCAAACCAGTAGGACCATGGAATCCTCGCCCCGTTCTTGCGTGCCTCCGAAACAACCGCAGCCATCGCTTCCCGTGTTGCTCCGAATCGCTGGAGATATTCGTTATAGGCGAGCGCGATCATCGCCAGCGGACCGAAATATCCCTGGGGAACCGTCCATTGTTGCGAGCCGTGGGCCTCCTCCATCGGGTTCTGGTGGTAGCTACCCTGCGGGTTGTGGAGCGCACGGTGCACCAGCACATAGTCGGCGGCCCCGCTCACCACGGCATTGACTGCCATCGACACCGCGCCAGGAATCTGACCGAACCCCTGAAATCCGGCGGCGTAATTGGCGTTGACCCCGAGCCGTTCAGCCAACCAATTGGCGGAGACCAAGCTGACACCGTCCTCCGCCGCGTGGGCACCCGCGGATGGGAACAGGCTGGCGGTCACGAATCCGTCCACTTGCGCCACCGTCAACCCCGCATCTGCAATGGCGCGCCGCGCCGTCTCCACCGTCAGACCGCCCAGAGTCTGGTCCGCATGACGTGTGACCGGACTCTGCGCATACCCGACGATGGCCACCCGATTGCTGGCCTCCATTCGCCCGGTCACGAGTTCGTCAATGCGAACGCGGGCACTGAGACTCCCGGCGCGACGTCCTCGAAGACGAGCGACACCGCGGCACCGACCTGGAGCACCGCGTCTGGTCCGTCCACCAGGCGCCCGATCAGGCGGAGATCCTCTTGCGCCTCCAACTCGACATCAACCAGGACGAATGGGACGTCGAAGCCCGGCAGGAAGGACTGTCGCATGACGGTCCACGAGCGAATCGTGCCGGCGCCGTCGACGGGGGTGAAGACAAAGGCCGGATCGGCGGAGCCGCAGTGAGAGCACACGATGTCCGGTGGGTGGCTGAACGCTCCGCAATGTGAGCAGCGCGCAACGGCCAGAACGTGTTCGGCCGCCGCTTCCCAGAACGGTGCCGACCGCTTATCGGGTATGGGTAGTGGGCGGGTCCCGGCGATCAAAGGATGACCCCCGCCTCCTTGAGTGCGGTGATGTCGTCCCATTCGTATCCGAGCTCGGTCAACAGCGTCTCCGTGTCCTCCCCATGCTCGGGAGCTCGTCGCAGTGCTGGTGGATGTCCATCGAACTGCACCGGCACAGCCGGAAGGCGGTAGGCCACACCTCCGTCGACCACCACATCGCCGATATATCCGTTCGCCGTCACCTGTGGATCGTCGAGAAGTTCCGGAACGGACTGAACCGGGGCCCACGGCGCGTCGAGTTGGGAGAGTAACTCCTTCCACTCGGCGAAGCTTCGCTCTGCGAACTCCTCGTCGAGCGCGGCGACACACGCTGCGCCGTTCTCTCGACGCACCTCGATGTTGGCGAACCGTGGATCGTCGGAAAGGTCTTGGCGTCCGATGAGCCGGCAGAATTCGGACCAATAGCGATCGGGCTGGAGAAACACGAGCTGGATGTGCCGCCCGTCCTTTGTTCGGTAGACCCCGACGAGAGGATTCACCAGCGGCCCTCGCCCACTCGACGCGGCGGGCGCG
>DATNLP010000551.1:0-6088 GCA_035602795.1 Acidimicrobiales bacterium
GCCGAGGCATCGACCGAGCCCGAAGATCCGGCGCAGACGGCGGCCCCGGCGCCGCCAGCGCCGGCGTCGCCCTGGGCGTGGTTCGGCCCGTGGCTCCTCGTCGCCATCGCCCTGGCGTGGGGACTATGGGAACTCCGGCCCGAACTGCGCGCCGTGCCGTACCTGGACGACAGCTCCATTCACGAGCAGATGGTCCGCTTCGCCGCCGACCGGATCAAGAACGGGCACCTGCCCCTGACCAGCTGGTTCCCCTATCTCGGGCTCGGATCGCCCCAGTACCTGCACTACCAGAGCCTGCCGTCGATGGCCTCGGGCCTGATCGGGACGGTGATCAACCCCGACACCGTCTTCCGCTGGTCCATGTACCTGCTCCTGGCGCTCTGGCCCCTGGCCGTCTACTGGTGCGGCCGACTCTTCGGGCTCAGCCGCTGGACCGCGGCGTCGGCCGCCGCCGTGTCCCCCTTCCTGGCTTCGGCCGCCGGCATCGGCTACGAGACGAAGGCCTACGTCTGGGTCGGCTACGGCGTGTGGACGCAACTGTGGGCCTCCTGGACGCTCCCGCTCGCCTGGGGTTTCACCTACCGCGCCCTCTCGTCGCTGCGCTTCGTCCTCCCTGCCGTCGTCTTCATCATGCTGACGGTGGCGCTGCACTACGAGACCGGGTACCTGGCACTGGTACCTCTCGTGGTGTGGCCGTTCCTCGTCCCCTCCGACGTGTGGCGTCGGCTCGGCCGTGCGGCCGTCGTCGGGGGGTGCGCCCTGTTGGCGTCGGTCTGGGTGATCGTCCCGCTGCTGGCGCAGTCGCACTACGCGGCGCGCAACCAGATTCTCGAGGGGACCGGGCTCGAGAACGGCTACGGGGCCCGTCAGATCCTCAGCTGGCTCTTCCGTGGACAGCTCTACGACTACGGGCGTGTGGCGGTGGTCACGGTCCTCGTGGCGGTGGGCATCGGGGTCTGCATCGGGCGCTGGCGCACCCACGTGGCCGGGCGCGCCCTGATCACCATTTGGGTGGCGACCCTGCTCATGACCTTCGGGCGCACGACGTGGGGCGCGCTCTACGACATCGTGCCCGGCAGCAGCGACGTGTTCATCCGCCGCTTCCAAATGGGAGTGCAGCTGTCGGGGATCCTGCTGGCGGGCATCGGCATCGTGTTCCTGGGCCGGTTGGTCCTCGACGGCATCACCCGCCTGCTGCCGGAGGAGCGGCGCCGCTGGGCGAGCGAGCCCGCCTGGCGCGGCGTGTTGGCGGGGCTGTGCATCGTCGGGCTGGTGATCGTGCTGGCGCCGGCCTGGACGTCGCTCGACACCTACGACGCGCACAACGCCACGAACATCGGCCTCCAGGCCGATGCCGACGCGCAACAGGAACCGCAGATCAACTCGTTGATCGACTACGTCAAGGCCCACCCGCGAGGTCGCGTCTACGCCGGCGCCCCGACCAATTGGGGCAACGAGTTCCTGGTGGGGGCCGTGCCGGTCTTCAAGTACCTCGAGAACCAGGACGTCGACGAGGTCGGCTACACCCTGCGGACGGCATCCCTCATGACCGACCCCGAGTACTTCTTTGATGACACCAACCCGGGCGACTACCCGCTCTTCGGCATCGGCTACATCGTCACGCCCGAGTCGATGGCACCGCCGGTCGACGCCAAACGGGTCGGCTGCTCGGGCGACTATTGCCTCTGGGCCCTCCCCGACCCCGGTTACATCCACGTCTACGACACCACCGGCGTGCTGGACGCCACCCGGGCCGATGTCGGCACGAAGAGCGAGCAGCTGCTCGACTCGCCGCTCACCGACGAGCAGCGCGACCTCACGGTCGCCTTCAACGGGGGCCGAGCGGCCCAGCCCACGGCGTCGCAGGCCGAGGCGCTGACCGGGTCGCCGGGCCACGTCGTGGTCCAGACGGCCGACCTGGCCAACGGAGAGGCACGCGCCGTGGTCAAAGCGAACCGTCGGGCCACGGTCGTCCTGAGCGCGTCCTACGACCCCGGTTGGGGGGCCACGGTGGACGGGCACCCGGCCCCGACGGTCATGGTGGCGCCGGCGCTGGTCGGCGTCGTGGTCGGGCCGGGCGTGCACACGGTGACTTTCAGCTACGGCGGCTTCGGGTCCTACACCGTGCTGTTCGCCCTGGCGCTGTTGGTCCTCGTCGCCCTGGCCATCTGGACCATCGCGGAAAACCGGATGCGCCACCGCCGTCGTGACGCCAGCGAGCCAGCATGAGCCCCGTCGACGTGATCCCGGACGAGAACATTCGGCCGCCCGCCGCCCCCACGAGATCGCCGCTCGCCACGGTCGCCCTCGTTCTGCACGTGATCGGCTGGGCGATCGCGGCAGGTCTGCTCGTGATCGTCTTCTTCCGCATCGTCGCCTGGGACGACATCCAGTATTTCGCCTACGCGGACAGCTTGGGACTGCTCCTCTATCTTCCGGCCTGGGTGGTCGGCGTGGCCGCTGGGGTGACCCGCAAGTGGTTCCTCCTGGGGGCCTGCCTGCTCGTGGTGGCGGCACAACTCGTCTTCGGACTGCCCGAGCTGACCGCCGCCACACCGGTGCCGGCCGCCGCCCGTGACGCCTTCAAGCTCCGCGTGTTCGACGCCAACGTCTACCAGGGAAACACGTCGATGACGGGCTACATCGCACAGATACGCGCGTACCACCCCGACCTGGTCACCATGGAGGAGTGCCCGCCCTCGGACGTCACACAGATTGAGCAGTCGGGCGCATTGCGCGGGCTGCCCTACCGCTTCGCGGTCTCCCGCTCCGGCGCCCGCGCCTTCTTCATCGCCAGCCGCTATCCCCTCGGCCCGTCGACCGTCTCTTCCCTCCAGCGCCACTTCCCGGGTGGTTTCCCCGGTGGGTTCCCGGGCGGCGGATTCGGTGGGGGACCCGGTGGCGGGTCCAGCGGCGGATTCGGTGGTGGGCCCGGCGGTGGGTCCCCGGGCGGCTTCCCCGAGAATTTCGGGGAGCTGCCCTACCTCATCCGGACGACGCTCAAGCTCCCCGGCGTGACCATCCCGCTGTGGGTGGTACACACCACCGCCCCGTCGAATCCGGGGGTGCAGGACTGGAACGAAGAGCTCCAGAAGATCGACCAGGCGCTGCAGACACGCAAGCCGGCTCCCCTCTTGATGGTGGGCGACTTCAACGCCACGTGGGGAAACCGCGGCTTCCGGGCCATTTTGGACACCGGTTTGACCGATGCCGCGGCGGCCCAGGGCGAGCCCTTCGACATGACCTTCTCGCAGAACTTCTTCCTTCTGCCACCGCTCATCCGCATCGACCACGTGCTCACCAACTCGGCGTTGGCGGTGACCACTATCCACTCGGAACCGGGACCCGGGAGCGACCACCGTGAGCTCCAGGCCACCGTGGCGGTCCTGCCGAGCGCCTACCCGGGCCACGGTTCCGACCACTCGGGCGCTTCCGCCTCAGGGTGACGCGGCGGCGAACATCATTGGCGCACTCGCGCCGGCGGCAGCTGGGATGGGTCACATCAACTGGCATTCCACCGTCACGCTCACGGTGCGGCCAGCAGACACTGCAACGGGTCTCAACGACCTACAGGTCATCTCGTGTCCGTCGGACATCACCCGCGGGCTGTGACCGACCGCCGCGTACGTGGCGACCGGCAGGTGCGCGGAGAAGGACCCATCCGCACCCACGCTCACCGAAACCTGTGTCCCCTGGGGGCTGCTGAACACGACCGTGCCGGGCAACGGATGGGGTCCGTATCCGGGTGCACCCCCGGCCGTCTTGAAGAGGCCGGTGACCGAACCGGTTGGGGCTGGCGAGGAACAACCGCTCAGGACGACCAGGCCGACGGCCAGCGCGGCCAAGGCAGTTCGTCGCATCGTGTCAACAATGACGCATCGGCTCAGCGTCAGGTTCTCCCGGTCACCGCCGTGCCCACTCGAACCGGGTCGCCGTCATGGTTCGGCGGTCTGGCCGGCCGTGCCCGTTCGACCGGCACCGGCGCAGGGCGCACAATGGGGTGCGATGACGACCGCAGCCAGCCCTGAGCCGTCCCGCCCGGCGGGGACAACGACGGACCCGGCCGACCTCGTGGTGGCGTTCCTGCGGGCCTTGACCCGCTACGACGTCGACGCGGCGCTCGAACTGGTCACCGACGACCTGGAGTACATCAACGTCTCGCTGCCGACGGTGCACGGGCGGGACCGCCTGGAGGCCATCGCCCGGCCCGTACTGCGGCCGGGGCGGATGGGCTTCAACGTCCATTTCAACCACGTGGCGGCCGACGGGGACGTGGTCATCACCGACCGCATCGACGAGCTCAACTTCGGGCGCTTCGCCACCCGCTTCTGGGTCTACGGGCGCTTCGTGGTGCGCGACGGCCGCATCGCGGTCTGGCGCGACTCGTTCGACTGGCTCGACGTGACCATCGGCAACCTGCGCGGGCTGGTCGGGCTGGTGGCGCCGACGCTCAACCGGAGGATGCCGGCCGGCTGAGCGGCGCCACGGCGATTACTGCAGGTAGCCCTCCACGGTGCCGGCCGGGCGTTCGTGCGCGTCGTCGGGGTCCTGCCCGGCGCTGCGCTTGGCCCGCCGCTGCCGCAGCATGTCCCACAGCCGGTCCAGCGTGATCTCGAGCTCGCGCTTGCGCGCCCGCTCGTCGTCGGTCAGGCCCTCGCCGACGTGCGCCTCCTCGAGCCGCTGCTCCTCGGCAGCCAGCTCGCCGATCTGCGCCACGATCTCCTGGTCGTCCATGTCGCTCCGATCACCAGTCCGAGCGACAGTCTGCCCGCGCTCAGGCCGCCGCGCCCAGCTCGTCCCCGCCGGCGGAATCGGCAGGGACGGCTGGGGCTTCGGACGACAGCGCCGGCGTGAGCACGTCGGCGATGGTGGCCGCCAGGTGGAACGTCATGACCTGGCGGACCTCCTCGGGCACGTCCTCGAGGTCGGGCCCGTTGCGCTCGGGCAGGACGACCTCGGTCAGTCCGGCCCGGTGCGCCGCCAGCACCTTCTGCTTGACGCCGCCGATGGGCAGCACACGGCCCTGGAGCGTGACCTCGCCGGTCATGCCCACCACGGGGCGCACCGGGACGTCGCGCAACAGGCTGACCAGTGCCGTCGTCATGGTGACGCCGGCCGACGGGCCGTCCTTGGGCACGGCGCCCGCGGGCACGTGCACGTGGAAGCGCTTGCCGGCGAAAGCGCCCGGGTCGATACCGAGCTCCACCGCGTGCGAGCGCACGTAGGACAGCGCGATCTCGGCCGACTCCTTCATGACGTCGCCCAGCTGGCCCGTGAGGGTGAGCCCCTCGGGGCCGTCGGACACGCTGGCCTCGACGAAGAGCACGTCGCCGCCGGCGCCGGTGACGGCCAGGCCGGTGACCACGCCGGGCACGCTGGTGCGGTCCGCCGCCTCGAAGAAGAAGTGCGGACGGCCCAACCACTCGCGCACGTCCGGTGCGTCGACCACGACGGGCGCACTGCGCTCACCCGAGGCGAGCGCGGTGGCGGCCTTGCGCAGCAGCCGTCCGAGCTCGCGCTCGAGGTTGCGCACGCCGGCCTCCCGCGTGTAGTCGGCCACAATGGTGCGGAGGGCGTCGTCGCTGATCTCCACCTCGTCGGGCCGCAGGGCAGCCCGGGCGAGCTGGCGCCCGATCAGGTGGTGCTTGGCGATGGACACCTTCTCGTTCTCGGTATAGCCGTCGAGCCGGATGACCTCCATGCGGTCGAGCAGCGCCCCGGGGATGGTCTCGGTGACGTTGGCCGTGGCGATGAACAGCACCCGCGACAGGTCGAGGTCGACCTCGAGGTAGTGGTCACGGAAGGTGTGGTTCTGCGCCGGGTCCAGCACTTCGAGGAGCGCCGACGAAGGGTCGCCCCGGTAGTCCGAACCGATCTTGTCCACCTCGTCGAGGACGATGACCGGGTTCATGGTGCCGGCCTCGCGCAGGGCGCGGACCAGGCGGCCCGGCTGGGCCCCGACGTAGGTGCGGCGGTGGCCGCGGATCTCCGCCTCGTCGCGCACGCCGCCGAGCGACACCCGGACGAACTTGCGCCCGAGCGCGTTGGCCACGGACTCGCCCAACGACGTCTTGCCGACGCCGGGGGG
>DATNLP010000567.1:0-2491 GCA_035602795.1 Acidimicrobiales bacterium
AGGTGAAGTCCTCGGGCCCTGCAGAGCGATACTGAACGTCCTTCATGTTCAGCAGGTCAGCAGACCGTTTGCCCGCGGCAAGCCCCTTCCAGACCATCTGGGAGGTGCCCAAACTTGCCAGGTCCAGGTTGCCCCCTACCACCGGCTCCGGGCGCACTATTGAAGACCCGGTGCTTGCTGCACGCGAACTGCCACCATCCGGCACATGGGGGATACGGTGAACGCCGTGGATCTCCCAGAGCTACTGGTCGGGGATGCCGGCGAATGGCGAAGATGGTTGAGCGCCCATCACGCCGATTCACTGGGTGTCTGGCTGGTACTGGCCAAAAAGGGAACGGTCGATCCGACAACCGTCTCGTACGACGAGGCGCTTGACGAGGCGATCTGCTTCGGCTGGATCGATGGTCGATTAGGGCGTCGTGACACCGCTACGTTCCGACGGCGTTTCACGCCTCGAAAAGCTCGAAGCCCGTGGTCTCAACGGAACGCTGCCATCGCTGAAAGGCTGATCGCCACCGGCCGAATGCATCGATCCGGCGAAGACGAGGTGCGGCAGGCAAAAGAGGACGGGCGATGGGAGGCCGCTTACGCCGGGCAAGCCAGCATTGAGGTGCCGGAGGATCTTCTCGCCGCCCTGAGTGCCAATCCTCGCGCGAAAGAGATGTTTGAGATGCTCACAAATGCGAATCGGTACGCCATCCTCTACAGGATCGGAAACGCCAAGAAACCCGAAACCCGCTCTAGACGCATCGGCCAGTTTGTCGAGATGTTGGCCCGAGGTGAGACCATCCACTCCCAGGCTCCGTGATCACCCAAGTAGTTCACTGCTCCCAGCGTGCCCCATACGCCAATCGGGTCGGCGGGCAATGCCCCGCCGCGGCTACCACGCTCACGGCAATAGGCTCGGAGCGTGGGAAGACACTTGGCCATCGGGATCTACGTCGTCGCTCTTGTGGCCACCGTTGTCGGAGTCGACATCCTGATCTTTAGGCACAACGTCTGGGCCAGGCTGCTGGCGAACGTAGGCATCGTCCTAGTGTTCGCAGCCTTCTACTTGCGATTCCAGGCTGCATTTCGAGGGTCGCCCCGTTCGCCGGAACTGAGGCGCGGGTAAGATTCGTAGACGTAGCATTGCGGCCATGACGCGGTACTGGCTGCTTGGCGTGGTGGCGGTGCTCGGTGGCTGCGCCGTTGGCGTCGGGGCGTGGACCTGGCACACGCCTTGGATCATCGCCCCCTACGTGGCCGTCGTCGGCGGTGTCGGCTGGTTCTACCGGAGACATCTGACGACGTAGGCATATCAGGTGGCTGGCCGTCCATCAGGGCCTCCTCGTCCCATCCCTGCCAGGTTGTCACGGGAGACAGTTGCGGCTGAGTGCCCCCGATCGCCGGGGTGGGGCGGATCGATAGGCCAAACGTTCGCTAGTCGAGCCATGCAGTGAGCTTCTTCGGAGCGAGGATTCGGTAGCTCTCGGTCACGATTTCCCTGATCTCCTTCCAGTCCGTGTCGTCGGTTAGCCACACCCCGAGCCGATCACTGCGGGCCCGTCGAGGGATGAAGAACGGAGAGCCGCTCGATAGCAACGCCTCGCGCTCGTCTGGGTCGGCGCGCACCACCAGCAACGGAGCGGACTTGCCGGTTCGTGACCGTACTGCGACGAGCAAGCAGAACGATCTTCGGCGAATGTCGAATGAGTGCGCCGTCGATCTCGTTCTGGTCAGCGAACGATCGATTCGCACCGAGACTTCGGGCAACGCCAGGCAGAGGGTGCGGACCCGCTCGACGATGTCTCCGGGGACTAAGACAGCCGCGCTAACCGTCTCGTCGGGTTCGGGGTCCACCGGGCAATGATGCCGGGTCAGGGTTTCCCGTACGTCGGACCGGGGGCGGGCGCAAGTTCTGGGGTCGGGAGCCTCGGAGCGTGCATTTCGTTGTGCGGCGGGATCCGATCAGTCGTGCAACGGTGCTTCAGACGAAACGATCGCTGTCACAGTCTTACGGCCTAGACCTGAAACTTCGGAAAGCTGGCGGATCGAAGCACCGGCACGATGCGCAATCCGGATCATGTCGTCGCGGATCCCTACTTCCTTGGCTGCTCTCTCGGCGCTGAGGCCCACAACGACCAGAGCGGAGCCCGCCTCGCCCTCTTCACCACTCCTGTACTTGTCCATCGCCGAAGTCGCCGCAAATACTTCGGAATCGCTGTAGCTCATCTTTCCTCCCTGAGACCGAGAGCGAGCTTGTTTCGGATCGCCATCAACAGTGCCAATCGTGGTGACATTTCAGCCCTTGCCTCGGCGTCGTCGAGGTGGACCAACGCCATTCCAAGGAGTTCAAGCGCCTCTGCCCGTTCAAACTCAACTCCGACCACCGGTCCGATTGTAGCCAGAGACGGTGCGATACGGACCACACTCTTCGGAATGAGCTGTGATGCAACGGAGCGTGATCAACAGGGAGCTGCTCTGGCATCGGCGCGTTGAGTTCGGGATC
>DATNLP010000573.1:0-8322 GCA_035602795.1 Acidimicrobiales bacterium
GGAGGCTACCGCCGCGCTGTTGTGGGAGGCGTGTCATCGCCGCCCCGACGGCCACGCCGTGCGTGCCGCCGTCGAGGGCGGGGCAGACCTGCCACGAGCCGTCGTCACCGCCGTCCACCAGCGGGTCGCGCCGCTGCTCTGGCGGGCGGTGCAGAGCGCCGGCCTCGGAACGGCACTCGGTGAGGCCGGTGCCCAATTGGAGGAAGTGGCCATGGTCCACCGCCTCGAGGGCATGCTCTTGCTGCCTGACGCGGTAGCGACGGCGGTGGCGCCGCTGACCGGGGCCGGCCTCGAGCCCCTGGTTTTGAAGGGCCCGGCCCTGACCGTCCGCTACCCGGAGGTGGGTCTGAGGCCCATGGACGACATCGATCTCCTCCTACCCCGGTGCTTTCACGCCCCTGCGTTAGACGCCCTGCGGCGTGCCGGATGGTACGTCGTGCGGTCTTCGGCCCGCGACCGCTACGACACCGTCCTTCGCCACCCCGACGTCCCCGCCCTGGCCCTGGAGCTGCATTACGGGCTGGACGCCTGGTACGAACGGGCAACCGCCCTCGATGCCGAGGAGCTATGGCGCCGTCGCGTGGAGATCGACTGTCTTGGGACCCCTGCATTCGGTCTGCCGCTACCCGAAGAGCTGGTCATGCTGTGCGTCCACGCCGCCAAGCCCTACCACTGCTTCAGCCGACTGGTGTGGATCGCGGACCTGGCCATGGTGCTCGGCCACCGGGCCGAAGCCGGCCTCGACGTTGACTGGTCGGCGGTCCAGGCCGTCGCCCGCGCCGGGCGGTGCACCACCCAGGTGGCGGCCGCCCTCACGCTGGCGGGGCATGCCGGGGTGACGGCGCCCCCCGGGGCGTTCCCTCTGCCCGACCGCGGTTGGCGGGCCGCGGCGTTGGGGGTATTGGCCGATTCGTGCTGGCCGCTCGGCGGTCGGGAACGACCCACCTTTCATCTGCGTTACGCGCTGACCGACAGCTTGTTGCGCCGGTTCGTCCTCCTGATCGGATCGACCCACGGTCAACCTCTGACCCGTCGTGCCTCGTGGCAGGTGCGTGCCATTGAGCAGGCGGCCCGGCGCTGGTGGGCCCTGCGTGGCGGCAAGGCCGCCGGCACCACCGTCCTGTTCCGCTCGCCGGGCGAGACCGCTTCCGCCGGACGGCACTGGTGATCGCCTCGAGCCTCGAGCGCATCACGCGCCAGGTCGCCGACGACGCGTTGGTCCTCGACGTGGGAGCGTGGGGTAAGCCCTTCCTGCGCGCCGACTTCGTCATCGACCAGATGACCTATGAGACCAGAGGTCTGTACGGCTTCGACGGCGACGGGCCACAGCGGTTCGACGCCACATCCTGGGTGCGCCGCGACATGTGCGACCGCGAGCCCTGGCCCTTCACCGACCGGCAGTTCGACTTCGCCATCTGCTCGCAAACCCTGGAGGACCTGCGCGACCCAGTATGGGTGTGCAGTGAGCTGATCCGGGTGGCCAAGGCCGGCTACATCGAGGTGCCGTCTCGGCTCGAGGAGCAGACTCTGGGGGTCCAGGGGCCGTGGGTTGGATGGGGTCACCACCACTGGTTGGTGGACGTCACTCCGGCGAGCATCGAATTCGTGTTCAAACACCACGTGATGCACGGCCACCCGGATGCCCACTTCCCGAGCGGATTCCTCTCACACCTCGCGGACGACGAGCGCGTGCAGCAGCTGTGGTGGAGCGATTCGTTCGAGTACGGCGAACGGACGTATGTCGACGCCCCCGGGCTCGACGGTTACCTCGAGTCGTACGTCGCCAATGAGTTGGCCCGGCGGGGACTGTCGTCTCCGGGTGCCGATGCACCGGCGTGGCGCCGGCGGATCGGCTCCGCCCGCCGCAAGCTGCGCCTCTAGAGCTGCCCGGTCGTGACGACGTGGCCCGGCGACGCGGCCCTTGCGGTCCTCGGGCACTGACGACGTTCAGGGCCCACGGGGTACCGCCCAGGGCGGCCAGCAACGGTAGGTCCGACCAAGCCCCTGACCACGATGAACCCCTGACCGGGCCGAGACGACCCCCAAAATACCGGTTTCACACGGGCCGTGAGAAAGCCGCCGCCAGGCCGTTCCCGTGGGGTCGGGCAGTGATCGTGGGCCCAAGCCACCAGCGCCATGAGGAGGAACGAATGTGAGGACGCTCATCCTTTGCGGAGGCAAGGGCACGCGTGCCTATCCCCGTACCCTGGAGGTCCCCAAACCCCTGATGGAGGTGGGCGGGCGGCCCATCTTGGCCCACGTCATGGAGATCTACGCCCGCCAGGGGTTCTCCGACTTCGTGCTGGCGGCGGGGATCATGGTCGATCAGATCCAAGCCTTCGCCGCGCAGCTGCCGGACGCGTGGCAGGTGCAGGTGGTCGACACCGGCCCGGACACCAATACCGGGGGCCGGGTGGCACAGTGCGCCCGGTTCATGGGGGACACGTTCTTCGTCACCTACGCCGACGGGCTGGGCGACGTCGATCTCCGCGCCCTGGCAACGTTCCACGCCTCCCACGGAGGGTCCGCCACGATCACCACGGTGCCCCTGCCTTCCCAATACGGGACGGTCCAGTGCGACGGGTCGGAGCGGGTCACGCACTTCCTGGAGAAACCTCGCCTGCCCGATCACCGGATCAATGCCGGCTTTTTCGTTCTGGACGCCCGTGCGTCGCGGTGGTTCGAGGGGGAGGACTTCGAACGAGAGGTCATGCCCGCCCTGGCTCGTGCCGGTGAGCTCTACGCCTACCGTCACGCCGGCTTCTGGCGCTCGATGGACACGTACAAGGACGGGTTGGAGCTGACCGCCCTGTGCAGCTCCGGTCCGCCGCCCTGGGCGGCGACCATGGTGCCGGTGGCGGTGGGCTCATGAGCCAGCTGACTCCCGCCGACGGCCTGCTCCCGACTGACGCGAGGGTGCTCGTCACCGGAGCCACCGGGTTCATCGGCTCGCACCTGGTGCGCCGTCTGGTCGCCGACGGTGTCGGTGTCCACGCCCTCACCAGCGCCGTGTCGAGCGTGTACCCGTTTCGACTCGTGGACATACGGGACCGCATCACCCTGCACTCGGGCAGCCTGAGCGATCGCAGCGCCATGGACGCCGTCGTGGAGGACGTCAGGCCCACCCACGTCTTTCACCTCGGGGCCTACACCCACGTCGGAAAGTCCTGGCAACGTGTCGATGAGTGCGTCGAGGTCAACGTCCAGGGCACCGTGAACCTCCTCCAGGCCCTTGACGGCAGCGGATGTGAACGCATCGTCAACATCGGCACCAGCGAGATCTACGGCGACGTGGCGTCGCCCTTTCGCGAGGACCTTCCCGTCCGGCCCGTGTCGCCCTACGCCGCCAGTAAGTACGCGGCGGAGTGTTTCTGCCGCGTCTTTCAGCAGGGCCGGGGATGGCCGATCGTGATGATCCGTCCGTTCAACGCCTACGGCCCCGCCCAGACGGCCGATCGCATCATCCCCGAGGTCATCGTGCGAGCGCTGCGGGGGGACGAGCTGCGGATGACCCAGGGCCGCCAAACCCGTGAGTTCAACTTCGTCGAGGACCTCGCCGACGGCATGGTTCGAGCCGCGGTGACCCCGGGCATAGACGGCCAGCTGTTCAACCTGGGCTGCGGCGAGGACGTGTCAATCCGCGACGTCACCACGCTCGTCCTCGACCTGCTCGGCAACCCGGTGGAAGCGCACTTCGGCGCCCTTCCCGAGCGGCCCACCGAGATATGGGAGATGCGCTGCGACAACACCCGGGCGAGGGAGATTCTCGGGTGGAAGCCTCAGCATTCCTTGGCGGAAGGCCTGAAGAAGACGATCGAGTGGTATCGCCACGAACTTCAGGACGACTCCTCCCCTTTCGTGGCGGAATGAACGACAGCGGGGGAGCGGTGGGCACCTTTGCACCGGTCTCCTCCATCGCTCGATGGCCCGCACCGTTGCGCATGGTGGCCGCCACCGGTCACCGGGGGGTTCGTGTCGTCGTGGCTGTGCGCCGGCGGTTCGTCAGAAGACGCATCCTCATGGCGTTGTGGTGCCGGGCCGTGTGGGTGCGGGCCCGGGTGGACTGCGTCGTCGCCGCTGACGTCAAGTGGGGGAGGCGCGTCCGGTTCGCGGTGGAACCGCGCACCCACAGCACCATCCGGGTGGCGCCCGGCTGCAAGATCGGTGACGACGTTCGGATCGCGCTCTACGGAGGAACGCTGGTGCTGGGCGAAGCCGTGGACGTCCGAGCACGGTGTGTCTTCGGGGTCGGGGGGAGGCTCGAGTTCGGGGGCTGCAACATGGTCTCCTACGGCGTCTATTTCCACTGCGACGACGCCATCAAGGTCGGGTACATGGTCGCGGTGGGCGAGTACAGCACCATCGCCGACATGACCCATACCTTCGACGGCCCCCATGAATGGTTCCTCGACAACGTCAAGACGTCCCCCATCGACATCGGGGAGAACGTCTGGCTGGGGGCCAAGGTGACCGTGACCCCGGGCGTGCACATCGGGAGCCGCAGCATCATCGGCGCCAACTCCGTCGTGGTCAAGGATGTGCCCGAGGGCCACCTGGCCGCGGGAGTCCCAGCTCAGGTCCTGCGGCCGGTGGGGGACAGGGGCGCCGCGTCGCCACCCTCGGCCGCCGCCTCCCGGGTGTCCTGAGCACACCGGCTCACCACGGTCCAAGGGGCGACGCATCCCTGCGTCCGACCGCGAGCTGCTCGTACAACTCCACGTGGGCGTGACCGACCGTCGACCCCAGTCCAGCTAGTGAGCCAGGTCCTCGAGGTAGCGCTCAGCCCCCCTGCGCACCTCGGGTCACGGATAGCGCTGTACGAGGGCAACCCTCACATCAGAACGGTTCGGTGGCGCACCGAACCTCGGACCATGGTGGCGACCTCGCACAGGTCCAGGGCGAGGGCGCCGGGGAGATTCACGACCCGGCCCAACCGGTCAGGGCAAACCGGGTCGGTCTTTAGGCGGTGAATGACCCACGGCACCAACAACACGAGCGGGGCTGGTCTGCGCGTGATCACGGCCACCGTCAGTCCGAGGGCGGCCGCCATTGCGGGCGGGTGGGTCTTCTTCCAGAACACCCAGCGGTGCAGCAGGGTGGCCCGCGCCAGTGGCCGCCCCTTGACCACCAGCGGGATGTCCGCCCATCTGAGGCTCTCGCGCAATGACGCGATCAGGTTGCCGGGGCGAACGTCGTGGAGGACGACGGCGTTGGGGGCGAAGACCGCCTCCACCCCCAGGTCCCTCACCGCCAGCCCCAGGTGGGTGTCCTCACCGCTCGGCCTCCGGAAGCGTTCGTCGAACCCTCCGACCGCCTCCAGCTCCCGTCGTCGATAGAAGACGTTGCACGTTTCGTACAGGTCGGGCGACCCCACGTCCATGACGCGGGCGAACGGTTGGGCCGAGAGCGCCAGTTGCTCCTCGGGAGGCTTCGTCCGCCCCACCACGATGCGGGCCTCGTCCTCGAAGGCGGCCAGCCCGGCGCGCAGCCATTCGGGGTCGGGAACGCAATCGTCGTCGGTGAACGCCACCACCGGCGCCGCTGTGGTCCGCCACGCCCGGTTGCGGGCCGCCGCCGGCCCTCGTCGCGGCTCGGTGCGCAGGGACCGCAGGTTCAGCTGCGTGGCCGTGCGGAAACGAGCCACCACGGCGCCGGTGTCGTCGGCGGAGCCGTCGTCGACCACCAGCACCTCGAACTCCTCCGCTGGAAGTGTCTGCTTCTCGAGGGCGGCGAGGAGGCGCTCGAGCTGGGTGGCCCGGTTGTGGGTGGGGACGGCCACCGCCACCTTCGGCCGCCCGTGCCCATCGATCCCGCCCTCCGCATCGGCGCCGTCGGCCTCTCCGCCGGCAACGTCTTCGGTGAGGGTTCGCCCCAGTCCCACCGGCGGCGGCACGAGGCCCAGAGTGGCCCTGACCTGCAGCCTCCACCACGCCTCCTCCTCGGCGTCTCCCCGGGCGCGGGCCGAGACCAGCTGCCGCGCACCGGCCACGGCCACCAGCGCCCGGTACCACCGGGCCCGCTGCCGCCCGAGGGTGTCGTCCAGCAGAACGCGCAGATTGGCCGCTTCCAGGGCGGCCCGGCTGTCGCCAAAGCGGCGCTTCCCGGACACCCCGCCCACGTGGCGGACCTCGGCGGTGGGCTCGAAGCGCACCTCCCATCCCGCCCGGCGCGCCCTCCAGCACCATTCGAGGTCCTCGACGTACATGAAGAAGCGCTCGTCGAGCCCGCCGATGTCGTCGACGGCGCTACGCCGCAGGAGCAGGGCCGCCCCCACCGCCCAGTCGATCTGACGTTCGCGGTCGAGGTGCCAGGCACCCTCGAGGCTCAGGTGCTCGAGGAGTGGGCGCGGCAGCCAGCGCCGGCCGCCGGCGGCGTCGAGCGCGGCGGTCGCCAGCGAGGGGAAGGGGTGTGTGGAGTGTTCGACGCTGCCGTCGGGACGGAGCAGCAGGGGCGCCACGGCGGCGGCCCGGGGGTTCTGCTCAGCCCTGCGAACCAGCGTGCCGATCGCCCCGGCCTCGGGCCAGGCGTCCGAGTTGAGCATGAAGAACCAAGGGGCGTCGCTCCGCGCCAGCAGACGGTTCACGGCCCGGGCGAAGCCCAGGTTCTCCGGGCAGCTCACCACCTCCACGGTGGGTAGGGCCTCGGCGATGGCCGCGGCAGTCCCGTCCGACGAGGCGTTGTCGTGCACCAGAACCCTCAACTCGCACCCCTGGTCGCTCTCGACCAGGCGGCGCAGGGCGTCCACTGACAGCCGGGCGCTGTTCCAGGTGACGACCCCGACGTCGACGCGGGGCCTGGCCCTGTCCGGCCTCATCGCGTCGGCGCTCCCGGTACCCAAGGGCGACGAGGGGGGACGGCAGGCCCCAGCACGCGCTCGATCCCGGCGCGCCAGCGGTTCGAGTTGGCCCCCGGCGATCGGTACACCACGAGGTGCTCGCCGCCGGAGAAGCGCCGCAGTCGCACCAGGCGGGAATCGGCCCGGGCCAGCACCGCCGGCAGCAGCGCTCCGGTTGGCACGCTCACCGCCACCGTCGACGCGCACCGCTCCATGCGGTGAAGTTCTTCGAGGGGCACTTCGAGGTCGGCGAGCGAGTCGAGGTCGAGGGCAAGGTCGAAGCCGGCCGGGGGCCCGTTGTCGGGGCTGCCGATTTCGAACACCGGGGCCGCCGATCCCCGTTGGCGAAGCCGGCAGCGAACGAGGTCGGCGGAGGCCCCGGGGATCTCGGCAAAAGCCACGTCGTAGCCGGCACCGGCAAGGTCGACGCCGGCCGTGCCCACTCCGCATCGGTAGTGGAGCACCCTGGCGCCACGGCCCACGATGGTGACGATTTCGCCGAGGTAGGCGTGCACCCGGGCGGAGGCCTGAGCAAAGTGGTCGAAATGCTCGGCCATCGTCATCTCTCCATCGCCTCGGCCCCGGCAGGGAGCCACCTCGGCCATTTCGGCGGCGGCCGCCCACCCCGCCGCGAACGACGGCGTCAGCGCCTTGGCGTACCACGATCCGGCCCGGCGTTCGGCGGCGGGACGCAGGCGGTGGGCCCTATGCGGCACCAGGTCGACGAGCCAGGGCCACGGGGAACCGGGCGCCACCCGCCTCCTGGCCATCGAGACGTTGAGGAAATGCGGGGCGAACTCGGGGTGCTTGCGCACCATGAGGTACTCGCCCCCTCCCACCAGCATGAAGCGGCGGCGCATGCCGGCCAGGTCGTAGTGGTGGACGTGCAGGACGCGCGCCCCGGGCTCGTACATGAGGCGGAAACCCTTTTCGTTGAGGCGTAATCCGAGGTCGGTGTCCTCGTACCCGAAGAGGAAGTCCTCGTCGAAACCGCCCACGTCCATGAACAGGGTGCGTTTGAGCGAGACGTTGCTCGAGTAGAAGCGCCCCCATCCGGCTTCTTCGCCCACGATGTGCCGATAGTCGAACTGGGTGTCGGACCAGTCCAGCCATCTCTGGATCCTTCCCCCGGCCACCTCGGGATGCCACTCCACCAGCCCGAGGATGCCGACCTCGTCCTCCGGCCATCGGCCGTGTCCCTGCACATGGCGCTCCACGAGGTCGGGCTCGGGGATGGTGTCGTCGCCGAGGAAGAGCAGCAGGCGGCGCGTCGAGGACATCGCCCCGGTATTGCGGGCCGCACCCACTCCAGGGCTGTGGCGCATCACCACCCTGGCCCGGCCCAGATCCGAGGGTGCCGTGCCACCCCAGTCGGCCACCACGATCGTCTCGAAGCCGGTCACCGTCTGGTGCGCGAGGCCTTCGAGGGTCCTGCTCAACGTCGGCCAACGGTTCTGGGTGGGGATGACGACGGCAACGTCCTCGGG
>DATNLP010000611.1:0-4068 GCA_035602795.1 Acidimicrobiales bacterium
TGCGCAGCACGCGGGCGATACGGGCAAAGAGGTCCGGCCTGTCCGGCCCGTCCACATGGTGGACGGCCAGGGCCGAGACGACGAGGTCGAACGGGCCCGCCGGCAACGGGTCGGTCAGGTCGGCCACGCACAGCTCGACGACGTCCGCCGCAAAGCGCGCCCGCGCCACCCCGAGCATGCCCTCGCTCTTGTCGACGGCGACGGCCCGCGCCGCCGGGTGCGTGACCAGTACGGCGGCGAGCGTCTCCCCGGTGCCGGTGCCGAGGTCGAGCACTGACGACACGTCGAGGCCCGCGGTCGCCTGGGCGACGGCCGCCTGCAGGCGGTCGTAGGCGGGCACCTCGTCCCGCATGAGGTCCATGTAGGTGGCCGGGTCGAAGTGGAACTGTGTCACGTCCCCTCCAGCAGCACGTGGCGGCGCACCCAGGTCCAGCGCAGGACCACGACGGACAGAGCGATGGTCAGGACGTTGATGGCCAGCTCGACCAGGCCGTTGGCGCCCTTGCCCCACACCCCGTGCTGCAGGTCGTAGAGCACGTCCATGCCGAAGAGGTAGACGCCGGCGCCACCGCCGGCCAACAGCCAGAACAGGGCCGCCCGCCGCACCGTCACGAGGCAGTACGACGCGGCCACCAGGCAGACGGCCAGCCAACCGTCGGCCAGCGGGAAGGCGTCCTCGAACTGCGTGTAGGCCACGCCGGTCTCGGAGGCCACCAGGGACCGGTGCACGAGCCAGGCCGTCCAGTAGGCCACGATGAGCAGGGCGGCCACCAGCAGCACGGCGGCCATGGTGCGGCGCTCCTTGGCATCGAGCGTTGCAGTGGCGGTGGTCACGGCCTCACGGTACCCGGCTCCTCCGCCAATGGGCCGGGCCGGGCGCCTCAATGCGACCCTGACAACCTGCATATTTGTCGTGTGAGCACCCCGGTATTGGGAGAATAATTCACTCTATCGACACCATATGGGAGGGGAATCTTCTCGGAGTATTGGTCCATATGGCATGTCCGTGTGGGGCAGAATGGGGCCATGGCACCGAAGGGAAAGACTCCGGCTCCTCGCAAGCCCATGAGCACCGGCCACAAGGCGGCGCTGGCCCGTGGGCGCGCCGAGAGTGCAACCGTCCGTCACTATCTCGAGGCGCTCGAGACCTCCAAGCCCAAGCGGGGCCGCAAGCGCACGCCCGCCTCCATCGACAAGCGGCTGGTGACCATCGAGTCCCAGCTGCCCGACGCCGACGCCCTCACCCGGCTCCATCTGCTCCAGGAGCAGAAGGACCTGATGGAGGAGCGCTCGCGGGTGGACCAGGTCAAGGACCTGAGCGCCCTGGAGAAGCAATTCATCAAGGTGGCCAAGGCCTACGGCGAGCGCAAGGGCATCACCTACGCCACCTGGCGGGCCGCCGGCGTGAGCGCCACCGTCCTGCAGAAGGCCGAGGTCTCCCGGGCCCGCACGTAGCCCCGGACCGCCCGCGCCGGGTCAGGTCAGCGACCGGGCCCCGAGTCGGCGCGGTCGGCGTGGCGGTCGGTCGACTTGGTCCGGGTCCGGTCGCGGTGCGGTTTGGCCTTCTCGGAGTTCTGCCCATTGGCGAAGTACTGCTCGACCGCCAGAGCGAGACCGCCCGCGATCACTTGCTGGTCTGAGGGAGTTTCGGCCAGCGTCCCTTCGAAGGGATCGGTGATGAAGAGCGGCTCAATGAGCGCGCCCGGCATGGTGCTCGGCGTCGAGAACCAGCCGGGGACGGGCGGACCGAGGAGCAGGAGGTGGCCGTAGTTGCCGGCCTCCGAGGTGAGCGGCGGGCCGCCCAACTGGCTGTCGTCGGTGACGCCGAGGTTGGGGATGCCCCACCCCTGCGCGTTCATGGAACTGAGCACGTCGAACTGCACCAGGTTGGCCAGGCGGAGGTTGTCCGCCGAGAAGGGGCGGTCGGTGTCGTAGCCGGTGACAGAGCCGGCGTTGTACGGCGACCCGCCGGCGTCGAAGTAGATGCCGAGGAGCACGTTGGCCTTGGCCGTGTCCGCGCACAGGTCGCGGGCCGCCACGTCGTCGTGCACGCCCTGCGCGGTGAAGAGCCCGCCCGAGACGTCGTCGGGTCCGGGCCGGCTCACCGTCTCGTTCGACGTGCGCGACACCACCACGGCGAAGCCCTTGGCCCGCAGCAGCGCCATGGTGTCGAGCTCGACCGGCAGCGTCTCGTCGGCCTCGTAGATCGTGTTGCCGTTCTCGTCCTGGCCGACACCGCCGGGATCGATGCCACCGTGACCGGCATCGAGGAAGACCGTGAGGTGCCGGTTACCGGCGGTCGGGGCGAACTCGACACACGCGCCGGGCTCGAAGAACTTGGCGTTGACCGCCTTCCCGTCGTCGGGGCGGTGCGTCGTCGTGAAGCGACTGCTCGAGGCGGCGGCGGAGGCCGGCGACGACGGGGCGATCAGCGCCACCGGGACGAGGGCGGCCACGAACGAGAAGGCCAGAGCGCGGCACCCCCACAGCGGACGCACAGCCGTCCCGCCGCGGTGCGACCCGACGTGGCGTTGCATATGCGCTCACGATACGAAATCCAGCTGTGAAAGTGGTGACGAGCGTGTTTTGGCCAGGTCTCCCGAAGGCCGCAGGCGGAGCCCGTGGCGGCCCCGGGTTCAGGCGGCCACGCTGGACGCGGTCGCCGCCGCCACCAGGGCGCGCAGCAGCACCAGGCCGTCGTCCGAGCCCAGCAGCGCCGAGCTGGCCCGCTCGGGGTGGGGCATCAGCCCGACCACGTTGCCGGCCTCGTTGGCGATGCCGGCGATGGCGTCCACCGATCCGTTGGGGTTCTCGGCGTAGCGCAGCACCACCCGGTCCTCCTCCTGCAGGCGCCGCAGCGTGTCGTCGTCGCAGGTGTAGTTGCCCGAGAAGTGGTTGATGGGGAGCACCAGCTCGTCGCCCACCGCGGCCAACGAGGTCAGGACGGAGGAGGTGGAGGCCACGACGACGGGCACCGGCTGGCAGAGGAAGCGCAGTCGGCCGTTCTTCTGCAGCGCGCCGGGCAGCAGGCCGGCCTCGGTCAGGACCTGGAAGCCGTTGCAGATGCCGACCACCGGGCCGCCGGCCCGGGCGAAGTCCGCCACCGCCTCCATCACCGGCGAGAAGCGGGCCAGGGCGCCCGGGCGCAGGTAGTCGCCGTGGGCGAAGCCCCCGGGCAGCACGACGGCGTCGACCCCACTGACGCTGGCGTCGCCGTGCCAGAGCAGGACCCCGGCGCCGCCCACCGCCTCGGCGGCCTGGACGACGTCGTGCTCGCAGTTGGTGCCCGGGAAGACGACGACGCCGATGCGGGGCGCCACGTCAGATCGCCTCGAGCTCGAGCCGGCTCTGCTCTATGACCGGGTTGGCCAGCAGGCGGTCGGCCAGCTCGGTCGCCGTGGTGCGCGCCGCACCCTCGTCCTGGGCGTCGACCTCGAAGCTGAACGACCGGCCGGCCCGCACGTGGGCCACGCCGTCGAAGCCGAGAGCCGGCAGCGCGCGCTCGATGGTGGCGCCCTCCGGGTCGGCGATGCCGGGCCGCAACTGGACCTCCACCCGCGCCCGGAACCTCATGGCGTCGCACCGTACCAGTCGCCCAACGAGCGGCCCGTGACCCGCTCGTAGGCGGCCACGTAGCGCTCCGACATGGCGGTGGTCACCTCCGGTGGCAACGGTGGCGGGGGTGGCGTGCGGTCCCACGGCTGTGCCGCCAGCCAGTCACGCAAGGGCTGCTTGTCGAAGGCGGGAGGCGTCGTGCCGGGCACCACCTGCTCGGCCGGCCACAGGCGCGACGAGTCGGGCGTGCACACCTCGTCGCACAGGCACAGCACCCCGTCGACGTAGCCCAGCTCGAACTTGGTGTCGGCCAGCACGAAGCCGGCGGCGGCGCACCGAGCCGCCGCCCGGCGGTAGAGCTCGAGGCAGATGTCGCGCGCCGCCTCGGCCGCCTCCCGGCCGACCAGGTCGACGGCGGCGGCGTAGTCGATGTTGAGGTCGTGACCCGCCACCGCCTTGGTCGAGGGGGTGAACATCGGCTCGTCGAGACGATCGGCCAGGCGCAGGCCCTTC
>DATNLP010000179.1:0-2876 GCA_035602795.1 Acidimicrobiales bacterium
CGACGGGTCGATCCCGACGCACAGGGGCCCGAGCGCCTGCGTGGCGGCCTCCACTCGCTCACCAAAGCTGTCGGCCATCATGCCCTCCTTCCCGGAGTCGCCGAACGCGCCTCCGTCTCTTCGTCGGTCTCCGCGTCGGTCCTGCCGAGCGCGTCGTCGCGCCCCCGGGCGCCGGCGCGCAATTCCTCCACCGTGGTGCCGTGCGCGGCGCACCAGCGCGCCAGCTGGCGCAACACCTTCCACGGTGCCCGAGGATCTCGGAAGGTGGCCGTCCCCACCTGCACGGCATCGGCGCCGGCCTGCAACAGCTCGATCGCGTCGACGCCCGAAGCCACACCGCCCACCCCCACGATGGCGACGTCGGGGAAGGCGGCCCGGCACTCCCACACGGCGCGCACCGCCACCGGGTGCACGGCGGGTCCCGACAGGCCCCCACCCCCGGCCCCGAGGAGCGGCCGGCCGGTCTCGGTGTCGAGGGCGAGGCCGAGCAGCGTGTTCACCAGGGTGAGGCCGTGGGCGCCCGCCTCCAGGGCGCCCGTGGCGATCTCGACCAGGTCGGGCACATTGGGGCTCAGCTTGGCCCAGCGCGGCAAGCCGCACTCGGTGGCCGCCATGACCCGAGCCGTCGCCTCGGCCGAGTGGGCGAACATGCGCGAGCGGTCCTCGACGTTGGGGCAGCTGACGTTGACCTCGACGGCCACGATGCAGGCGCCGTCGGCCGACGCGGCCGCGGCCGCGGCCAACTCGGCCGCCCGCGCGTAGTCGTCCACCGTGCGCCCCCAGATGCTGACCACCACCCGCGCCCCCGAGGCCGCGAGCGCGGGCAGGTCGGCCGTCGACCAGGCCCTCAGGCCAGGTCCCTGCAGCCCGACGCTGTTCAGCATCCCGCCGCCGACCTCGTGCACCCGCGGCGCGGGGTTCCCCGGCCAGGGCTCGGCGGCGAGCGACTTGACGACGACCGCGCCCAGGTCGGCCAGCGCGCCGTACTCGGCCAGCTCGCTCCCGTGGCCCGACGTGCCCGAAGCCGTCATGACCGGGTTGGCCAGCTCGACCGCGCCGACCCGGGTCGCCAGCCCCGCGCCGCGTCGGGCCGCCGCGCTCATCGCGGCCTCGCGTCCGGCACCGGATGCAGGTCCTGCAGCGGGCGCACCTGGAGCGGATGTGAGCGCGCGTCGGCCATGCCGGCGGCGGCGGCCCGCGCCGCGGCCAGGGTGGTGAGGCACGGCACCTTGTACGCCACCGAGGCCGTACGGATGTGCTGGCCGTCGGCCCGGGGGCCCAGGCCCCGCGGGGTGTTCACCACCAGCTGCACCTTTCCCTGCGCGATCAGTTCGACGGCGTCGGAGGCGACGCCCTCCTCCCCCACCTTGGCCACCAGCGTGTCCACGGCGACGCCCTCGGAGCGGAGGTAGCCCGCCGTCCCCAGCGTCGCCGCAATGGAAAAGCCGAGCGCGCTGAAGGCGCGCGCCACCTCCAGGCCGGCCGGCTTGTCCCGGTCGGCCAGCGACAGGAACACCGTGCCGGCGTCGGGCAGGCGTGTCCCGGCCGCCATCTGGCTCTTGGCGAAGGCCAGGCCGAAGGTGATGTCCACACCCATGACCTCGCCCGTGGACCGCATCTCCGGGCCGAGGAGCGTGTCGACGCCCGGGAAGCGGTCGAATGGCAGCACGGCCTCCTTGACGCTCACGTGGTCGAGCACGGGCACCCGGTCCACCGCCCCCGCCGGCAGCAGCCCCTCCGCGCGCAGCTGGACCATGGTCTGGCCCACCATGACCCGCGACGCCACCATGGCCAGCGGCACCCCCGTGGCCTTGGCAACGAATGGCACGGTCCGGCTCGCCCGGGGGTTGGCCTCGAGGACGTAGACCTGGCCGTCCTTCACGGCGTACTGCACGTTGATGAGGCCGCACACGCCCAGGGCATCCGCCAACGAGCGGGTGTGCTGCTCGAGGGTCTCGAGCACGGCGACGCTGAGCGACTGGGGCGGCAGCGCGCAGGCGGAGTCACCCGAGTGCACCCCCGCCTCCTCCACGTGCTCCATGACCCCGCCGATGAGAATTTCGCCGGTGCCGTCACGCACGGCGTCCACATCCACCTCGACCGCGTCCTCCAGGAAGCGGTCCACCAGCACCGGGCGCTCGGCGGTGACGCCGCCCTCGCGGGCCAGGGCGCCGGTCGTCATGGCCTGCATGACGCGCCGCACGCCGTCGTCGTCGTAGACGATCTCCATGGCCCGGCCGCCCAGCACGTAGCTCGGGCGCAGCAGCACCGGGTAGCCGACGCGGCCCGCCACGGCCAGCGCCTCACCCGTGGTGCTCGCGGTGCCGCCCGCCGGCTGCGGAATCCCGAGCTCGGTGCACAGCGCGTTCCACCGCTCGCGATCCTCGGCCAGGTCGATGGAGGCCGGGCTCGTACCGAGGACCAGCTCGGGCGCGAGGGAGCCGGCCAGCTTGAGCGGCGTCTGCCCGCCCAACGACACGATCACCCCCGCCACGCGCCCACCGGCCGCCAGCTCGGCGTCGAGCACGTTCGCCACGTCTTCGTCGGTCAGCGGTTCGAAGTAGAGACGGTCCGAGGTGTCGTAGTCGGTCGAGACCGTTTCGGGGTTGCAGTTGACCATGACCGTCTCGTAGCCGGCGTCGCGCAGTGTCATGGAGGCGTGCACGCAGCAGTAGTCGAACTCGATCCCCTGCCCGATGCGGTTGGGCCCCGAGCCGAGGATGATCACCCGGTCGCGCTCGGAGGAGCGGATCTCGTCCTCCTCTTCGTAGGTGGCGTAGTGGTAGGGCGTGAAGGCCTCGAACTCGGCGGCGCAGGTGTCGACCGTCTTGAAGGTGGCGCGCACGCCCAGAGCGAGCCGGTCCCGGCGGACCTCG
>DATNLP010000639.1:0-3203 GCA_035602795.1 Acidimicrobiales bacterium
GCCGAGCCGACCGTCTCCGGGAACTCCGAGTCGATGGCCTCGGTCATGTCGCGGGCGATCCCGGCGATCACCTCGGGGAGCTGGATCGATCTGGCGATGTGGTTGATGAAGTAGATGAGGACGCCCAGGTCGACGAGGAGCAGCGCCTCGGACACCGTGGTGGTGAGGTTCGGTCTGAAGCTGTTGCCGGCGACGCTGCTGAGAGAGCCCAGGGCGAGCACCGAATAGACGAACGTGCCGACGAAGATGCCGAGCGTCATCTGGTTGCCGATGTCCCGGACGAAGTTCCGCATCATCCGCGGTCCGAACTGCTGCGAGGCCAGGGTGAGCGCCAGGATGGTGATGGAGAACACCACACCGACCACCGTGATGACGGCGGCGGCGATGGCGATGAGCACCTGCCGGTCTGCATCTGCACTGCCGGTCCGGATCCACGACGGGAGGGTCACGTGGTGGTGGTACGCCGCCAGGTCGATCGAGAACGTGACGACGAAGAGCAGGATCGACACCACGATCAGGAGGCTCGGGACCACCCAGAATGTGGTCCGGTACTCCTCCCAGCGCCAGCTCGGAAGCTGCCGCCGGTCCTTGGCCACCCGCGGCTGGACCTGGACGACCTCGTCGATCTCAGCCATGACCGGTCAACCGGTCCCGGCGCGAACCCTGAGAACGCGGCGCGGCCCAACGACGCGTCGCGGCCCGGGGCGGACGCCGCTCGCAGGTACGCACGATGGAAGTCATCGGGTCGGTCATGGCAGACAAATCTCCCGTTCGCCGACCAGTCTTCCCGGCACGCCGCCCAATTGCAGGGACGATGTTACCCGGCGCCCCTCTTTTGCCCGGCCCCATTTCGCCGGGCCCCTCTCTCCCCCGAGACCCATGGCCCGGTCAGGCCTCTCAGTCCACTCGGTCCACTCGGTCCGCTCAGTCCCCTGACGCCGACGCCGACGCGGCGGCAGCCTCGTGCGGCATGGCGTCGGCCACCAGCCGCTCGTCGTCGGCCAGCAGCGAGTGCGCTAGGTCCTTCACCATCTCAATGATCTCGGGATGCTCCTCGGGGTTCCAACCCTCGAGCAGGTCCGTGAGGCCGCGGCGGCGCGCCTCCGTCAGGCGCTCCATGGCAGCCAGACCCGACGCGGTGATGTGCAGGTCCACGTTTCCGGCGGCCCCGGTGCGCTGCCCTTCCACCATGCCCGCCGCCACCAATCCGTCCACGCCGGGCTCGATCAGCGCCGGGTCCACCTTCAGCTTGTGAGCCAGGTCGGTGACCGTGACGGCCGGGTTCTCCGACAGGCGGTAGAGCAGCCAGCACGAGCGCGGCGGCAGGTCGACTCCCGCCCGCGTCGCCAGTGTCCGGTAGAGCTCGGCCCGGTTCTCGCGGGCCGAGATGCGATCGAGCGCCAGCTCTATCTCCTTCAACGACGTGCGGTTCATCCCGTGTGCCTCGCCCAGGTCGGACGTCGACGTCTGCACGGTCTTGCGCAGCTCCACCTCGGGCAGCAACCAGCTCAACAGGAAGGCGACGAAGGAAATAGGCACGGCGACCAGGAACACCGTCTGCACGGCGTGGGTCACCGCCCCGATGTACTTGTCGAAGAAGGCCAAGCCGGCGGCCGTCGACTTGAGCTTCTCCAGCAGCGACGGCGACAGCGTGGCCGGGTTGAACGACTTGAGGATCGACGGTGGCACCTTGGCCAGCGTCGCCGCGAAGGCCCGGTTGAAGACGATGGCGTAGATGGCCCCGAAGACCGCCGTCCCGAACGAGCCGCCGATCATGCGGAAGAAGGTGGACGAGCTCGTGGCCACACCCAGGTCCTCGTACGAGACGGCGTTCTGCACAGCCACCACCAGCACCTGCATGATGAGGCCCAGGCCCACCCCGAAGATGAACATGTAGGCCGACATGACCCAGAAGCTGATCGAGGCGTCGACGAACGACATCAGGTAGGCGCCCAGGGTCATGAGCGCCGTGCCCACGATCGGGAACACCTTGTAGCGGCCCCAGCGGGTGACGAGGCGCCCCGAGGTGACGGAGGCGCCCAGCATGCCCACCATCAGGGGCAGGATGCGCAGGCCCGACACGGTCGGGCTGACCAGCTTCACGTTCTGGAGGAACAGGGGCAGGAACGTCAGGGCGCCGAACATGGCGAAGCCCATCACGAAGCCGATCGAGCTGGCCGCCGAGAACACCCGGATGCGGAACAGCCGCATCGGGATGACGGGCTCGGCCGCGGCCCTCTCGACGAACACGAACACCACGGTGAGCACGAGGCCGAGCGCCAACGTGAAATAGCTCGGCGTGGATCGCCACGGCCACGAGATACCGCCCAGGCTCAAGAACAAGATGAGCGACGTCGCCGCCCCCGCTAGCACGGCCGTCCCGGCGTAGTCGATCTTGTGGCTCACCCGGCGCAGGTGTCCCGGCAGCACGGCGCCGGTCACGAACAGGGCCACGACGCCGAAGGGCAGGTTGATGTAGAAGACCCACCGCCACGACAGGTAGGTCACGCAGAGGCCGCCGATCAGCGGACCGATGACGGTGGCCACGGCGAACATGGCCCCGAACAGGCCCATGTACCGCCCGCGATCACGGGGTGACACGACGTCGCCGATGATCGTCTGCGCACCCACCATCAAGCCGCCGCCGCCCAGACCCTGCAGGGCCCGGAACGCGATCAGCTCGGTCATGGTGTGGCTCAAGCCGCACAGCGCCGAGCCGATGAGGAAGATGACGATGGAGGCCTGGAAGAAGATCTTGCGCCCGTACTGGTCGCCGAGCTTCCCCCACAGCGGCGTCGAGACGGTCGACGACAGCAGGTAGGCCGTCACCACCCAGGCCAAGTGCGACCCTCCGTGCAGGTCCCCGACGATGGTCGGCAGCGCGGTCGAGACGATCGTCTGGTCGAGCGCGGCGAGCAGCATGCCGAGCAGCAGCGCGCCCAGAATCAGCCACAGGCGCCGCTTCGTGATGTTCTCCACCACGGGCTCGGGACTGGTGACGTCCACCCCCGCGTCTGCGGCCTCTACCACGGCCCGCTCACCCTCTGACCGTCCCGCTCCTGCTCACACCGCACATTCTGGCAGCCCACCGCCCCGGTCCGCCTGACCGGGCCCGGCGGGACACGTCGTGGCACCGGGCCGGCTCCGCCCGGTCGCCACCCGCGCTACGGTCCCCGGCGACCGATGCCCGGAGCCGCCCCCGA
>DATNLP010000641.1:0-4194 GCA_035602795.1 Acidimicrobiales bacterium
TGTCGACAAGGCCTGTCCTGTCCTGTCTTGTTACATCGACATCACGGGCGGGAGGCACGCAGCTATGCCAGGCGCTCGGAGCCACCGGCGCAGTCGGTGCCCCCGCGGACTACTTCAATCCCCTCAAGGCCGTGTCCCGAAGCCGCGCCTGGAAGCTTCTCGGGGCGAAGGGTCAGTTTCCTGAGCGCTACCTGGCCCGGGTGCGTCTGGCAGCCACGGGCTACAACGATGTCTGTTGCCTAGGTCTAACTTGGCCGCATTTGACGTGGCTGGTGCGAATGGCCCGAGCGGCGTTGGTGGGAAATGACGGTGCTTCCTGCACGGATGCCGAGGCCGTGGCCGCATGGTTTCCGAACGTCCGTTACGTGCATTTGCGCTGTCGAGATACGACCCGGCAAGCCTTGCGCTGGTACGCCAGCCTTCACCCCGAGCTTCTTGGCGGAGGCCGATCAGGAGGCCTCGGCCACACACCCGCCCCAGACTTTCAGGAGGTCCGCTGGCTGGAGACCCTGGTTCTGCAGCACGAACGCTCATGGCAGACCTACTTCCACTTGCACGGAATCGTCCCAGAGATGGTCGAATACGAGCAGTTCCACGAGCGGTCCGATGAAACCGTAGGAGCGATTATCGAGACGCTGGGGCTTAGCGTCCTGTCCGGGTCCGCAAGAAACCGGCCCAGCCCGGACCGGCACCATGCATCAGACCTCTGGCCGGGACAGTATTTGGCCGTTCGAGATCAGCTAAGCGCCACGATCGGCATTCGCTCAGAACCAAAGAAGATAAAGACCGTCAGAACTGATGCGGCGCGACCGCTGAAGGTCCTGTTCTGTGTCCGACCCTACCGAGGGCACCTCCACCCGTTCGTCCCTCTCGCCCGAGCCTTCATCCGAGCCGGGCACCGCGTTGCATTCGCGACAGGCGACGACGTCGGAGAGGTTATCGCCAGCGCCGGGCTGACGTGGTTGCCCGCGGGTTTGAATCCCCGCGAACTCTGGAAAGAATTCCCCGACGAAGATCCCGACTATGGCGTTCTTGCGGTCGGAGCAAAAGTCTCAGATCTGCTCGAAATCTCTTTCGGCCAGTTTCGTCCCGATGTCATGATTCGCGATCCAACCGATCTTGCGTCAGCGATCGCGTCGGAGATCGTCGGCGCCGTCAACGTCGTTTACGGGTTGTCGAATTTCATCCCTATGTCGTCGTGGCGGATCCTCGGGGCCGACCAGACCATCGATGAGCTACGACGCGCGTATGACCTACCCGACGATCCCGAGTTGGATTGCATTTATCGGGACCTCTATCTGGCCGTCCTACCACGATCACTGGAGGTCCACGCTCCCCTGCCAGTTCCGGCGGTCCTCAACATCCGATATGTCCCTTGGGATGGTGTCCTCACCGAAAGACGCGGTTCCTCTCAACGCGAGCAAACTGACCCGCCGACGATCCTCATGACCCTCGGCACGGTCTATAACACGCACTCGGAGCTCTTTGGCCGCTTCATTGAAGCGTTAGCTGGTGAGGAGATCAGCGTCATCTGCACGCTGGGCGAGGGCATCGACCCGGCTGCTCTCGGCGTGATGCCAGTCAACGTCCACTTCGAGCGCTACAAGCCCCACTCCAGCATACTGCCCCGCTGTCAGGCGGTGCTCTGTCACGCCGGCTTCAATACGGTGATGGGTTCGATCATGGCTGGTGTCCCATTGGTA
Source organism: Acidimicrobiales bacterium (assembly GCA_035602795.1). GTDB lineage: Bacteria > Actinomycetota > Acidimicrobiia > Acidimicrobiales > RAAP-2 > Bog-473. Next base: position 1,704 of record DATNLP010000641.1, read on the forward strand.
TGCGTCCCACTCGGCTCGGACCAGGAGTACAACGCCCGCTTCTGTGCGGAGAAGGGGCTTGGTGTCTCGCTTGCGGGACAGGAGGTGACACCCGAGCGGATCCGCGAAGCCGTGCATCGGGTCTTGGAAGATCCGTCGTTCTCCACCAATGTCCGAACGTTCCAGCAAATGATGGCACGGCGGCCCGGTCTGCCCGCCGCTGTACGCCGCATCGAGGCGCTGGTTCATGCGAGGCGGTCCACCGGCGGTCTATCGTCCGAGGTGTGAACTCGGTAGGCGGGAAGCCGGCAGACGGATTCGGCGACTACCGCTCTGTCAACAGCCAAGGATGGGACGTCCTCTCGTTGCTCGACAATCCCGCGCCCTTTGATCCGGCAGCGGCGCGCGAGCGGCTCGATACTTCATCGTGGATCCCTTGGGATCAGATCCACAGCGTGCTGTGCGTTGCGGGCGGTGGAGGCGAACAGGCTCCGCTCTTCGCGGCCCTGGGTTACGAGGTGACGGTCGTCGACTTGTCGACGGGCCAGCTCGAAAGGGACCGACAGGTGGCTCGCGAGCTGGGATTGTCGGTGGAGTGCATCCAAGCGGACATGCTCGACCTGAGCCCTCTGAGCGGCCGACAGTTCGACCTCGTGTATCAACCGGTCTCGGCGTGCTACGTGCCTGACGTGAGGCGCCTTTACCGTGAGATCGCCGGCGCCACGCGACCCGAAGGTCATTACGCAGTCGAGCATTGGTCGCCGATCCACCTGCGGGTGGCTGAGGACGCGGCCTGGGACGGAACCGCGTACCGGATCGACCGCCCGGCCTCGACCGACGAGGCGGTCGTGTGGCGCTCCGCCGAGACGTGGTCGGGTGAGGTGGCCACGTGTCTGCACTATTGCCACACCCTCGACGCTCTCGTCGGAGGTCTGTGTGACGCCGGCTTCGACATTGTCGGTTTGCGCGAGCCAGATGTGGGCGACCCCACGGCGGAGCCGTCCACTGACGCCCATGTGGCTGCCTACTTCCCACCGTTCATTCGGATACTGGCTCGGCGACGCGTCGACTTAGGTCTCGGCGTCCCGTAACGAACGAATTGAGGCTCGGAGCGAAGCTCCGAGATCGGGCGGATCCACCATGAAATTACCTGTAAGCAGCGATGTTCCGGTGCACGGCGGCTCTCAGAGCGGGAGGGTGGGGTGCTCCCACTCGATCTGGTTCGAGTAGGCGAAGTTGGTGAAAGAGATACTGATACTGGCCTCTCGAGCCACGACGTGATGCCACCAGCCGGCCGGCACGAAGAGCGACTCACCTGGTCGAATTTCGAGATGGATCTGGTGGGCGTCCCGGAACTTTGGATACCGCACGAGATCGGGCGCGAGCGGATCCACCTCGCTGTAGACAGCAAGGTGGTTGTACAGGCGATGGATGTCGAGTGACGGTATGAGGATGAATTGCTTCAATCCGGCGACCTGGTTGAACAGCAGGTTTACCGTGTCATGGTGCAGCGGCGTGATCGTGCCGGCAGGACCGAGCCACAAGAACGCCTCTGAATGGCTCGGGTCCGGACGCAGGTAGCGCCCGTCGAGCTTGAAGTCGTCCCAGAGGGGAAGCGCTTCGGGCATCTCGAGCAGCTTGTTGTTGGCGACGAGGTAGAGATCGTTGTCCTGTTTCGTCGCCCCGACCTTTGCTACGTATTCGGCGAAGGGCATCCTGAACTTGTGGTCGTCCGCGTTGATCTCGTAATTGGGGTCGGCGTTGCGGTTGGCCATGACCTCAACCTCAGCGCCACCGAGAATATCGGCCAAGTAAGAGGGGTTCCACAGTGACCGGGCGGGCCACCGATCACACACGTCGGTCAGAATGACCGGCTTGTTTTGGGCGTAGTACGCATCGAGGAACTCCTGCCCGCTCAACTCCGAGCGCCTCTCGACGTCCATGGGAATCTCCGACAGATCGCGCATCTGCGCGCGCATGTCCAGGACGGATTGGATCTTGTGCAGCTGCTGGGCGATCCACTGTCCGGCTTCGAAGGCCGCATCGTCGTCGTACAGGCTGGCGCAGAAACGTACTGCCTCGTCCTCGGGGAACCCCTCAGCCCGCAGCGCCGAGAGTACGTCGACGAGCGGCGTCCCGTTCATCAGCGAGATCGCCGCCCAGCGGCGCCACTCGCGGCTCAGGGACCTGGAGTCATCAGACCCGTTCTCCGCCATCTCGGTCACGAGGTGACTCTATCTGAAGGCCTGCGAACCCGAGTTAGCGGTCTCGCCGTCTTGGCCGCAGGGGGCTGACCCCACGCTTCCAATCAAAGGTCGGCAGCCCTGCCGATCCGGGCGGCGGAGGCGGAGGAGGCGGCGGCGGCGGCGGTGGTGGTGGTGGCGGTGGCGGTGGTGGCGTCGGCGTCGGCGTCGGCGTCGGCGTCGGAGTCGGCGTGGGCGTCGGAGTCGGCGTCGGCGTCGGCGTCGGCGTGGGAGTCGGCGTGGGCGTGGGCGTGGGCGTGGGCGTCGGC
>DATNLP010000643.1:0-2220 GCA_035602795.1 Acidimicrobiales bacterium
CGGTGTGGACGGAGAGCGCCTCGCCCACGCTGGCCCCGACGGTGGCCAGCGGGTCGAAGGAGGAGTAGGGATCCTGGAAGACGAGCTGCATCCTCCGGCGCAAGGTGCGTAGGCGCCCCCCTTTGACCTGCGTGATGTCCTCGCCCTCGAGCAGCACCCGGCCCGAGGTCGGCTCGATGAGCCGGAGGAGGACCCGGGCCAGGGTCGACTTGCCCGAGCCGCTCTCGCCGACCAGGCCGAGCGTCGTGCCCCGACCCACGGCCAGATCGACGTCGTCCATGGCGTGCACGGTGCCCTTGCCCCGACCGGGGAGGCGCACCGTGAAGTGGCACGACACGTCGCGCAACTCGGCGACCGGGCTGTCGGCCGGCACCGCGGCCGCCGGCTCCGACGGTGTGGTGACCGTCATGGCGCGCCCGTCCCGTCGACACCGACAGGGGCCGCTGCGCTGGCGCCGACACCGGGCAGCACCAGCTCGGCGTTGCGCCGGCAGCGGCACTGGCGGTCCCCGCCGACGACCTCCAGGGCGACGGGTTCGCCCCGGCAGCCGTCCTCGGCGAACGCGCAGCGCGGATGGAAGCGGCAGCCGGTGGGGAACTGACCGGCTTGGGGCACGCTCCCGTCTAGCAGCGCCGAGCGCCCCTCGGCGAGACGGACGCCGGGCGAGGCGGCCAGGAGGGCCGCGGTGTACGGATGCCGGGGCCGGGCGAAGAGGTCGGCCGTCGGCGCCTGCTCGACAACTTCGCCGGCGTACATCACCGCGATCTCGTCGGAGAGCTCGGAAATCAGGGCCAGGTCGTGGGTGACGAAGAGGACGGACAGGTCCTGGCTCTCGCACAGCTCGTGCAGCAACTCGACGATCTGCGCCTGGATCGTCACGTCGAGCGCGGTCGTCGGCTCGTCGGCGATGAGCAGGCGGGGATAGCAGCTGAGCGCCATGGCGATCATCACCCGCTGGCGCATGCCCCCGGAGAGCTGGTGCGGGTAGGCGGACAGGCGCCGGGCCGGGTCGGGGATGTGCACACTCTGGAGGAGCTCGACGGCTCGGGCCCGGGCGGCCTTGCGGCTCAGCTTCTCGTGCAGCCGCATGGCCTCGGCGATCTGCGAGCCGATGGTGAAGGTCGGGTCGAGGCTGGCCAGCGGGTCCTGGAAGACCATGGCGATGTCGCGCCCGCGGATCAGTCGCATGTCGTGGAAGTCCGCGTCGAGCAGCTCGCGGCCGTCGAAGCGGATGGAGCCGCTCACGATGTGTGCCGGCGGCGTGGCCAGGAGGCGCAGGATGGCCAGCGAGCTGACGGTCTTGCCACAGCCCGACTCGCCCACGAGTCCGACGATCTTCCCACGCCCGATTTCGAACGAGGCTTCGTCGACCACACGCACGGGGCCGGCTTCGGTGTCGAACTCGATGCAGAGGCCGCGCACCTCCAGGAGGGCGTTCGTCTCGGGGCCCCCTTCGGCGGCGGCGGCGTCCCGGGCCGGTTCGGCCGGTTGGCTGACCGCGGTGAGGCCGCGTTGGGTCCGGCGGTGGCGGCTCCGCCCCTTGGTCGCGGCCCCGCTCACGGTGTCGCGCATGGCGTCGCCGAGGGTGTTGAAGGCGAGCACCGTCACCGCGATGACGAGGCCCGAGGGGACGAGGGACCACGGGTGGGTGAACAGGGCGGTGTTGTAGGCCTCTTCGAGCATGCTGCCCCAGCTGGCCGCCGGGGGAGGCGGCCCCAGGCCGAGGAAGCTGAGTCCCGAAGACGTCAGGAGGGCGGCCCCGAGGGCGATGGCGATCCCAACGGTGAGGCCGGTCAGCACGTTGGGCAAGATGCGGCTCAGGACGATGCGGGCCGGAGGTGTGCCGATCGACGTCGACGCCTCGACGAAGGACTCCTCCTTGACGGCCAGGGTCTGGCCCCGGATGAAGCGGGCGAAGCCGGGGGCGAAGACGAGGGCGAAGGCCAGGGCGACGTCGTTCACTCCGCTCCCCAGCACGGCCACCACGGCGAGGGCCAGGATGAGGGGCGGGAAGGCCAGGCCGGCGTCGGCTCCGCGCATGAGCAGGTAATCGACGCGACCGCCGCGGTACCCGGCCACAAGCCCGAGGACCAGGGCGAGGACGAGGGCGATGCCGACGGTCTCGAAGGTGATCTGCATGGAGATGCGCGAGCCGTAGATCAGCCGTGAGAGGACGTCGCGACCGAGGTCGTCAGTGCCGAGCCAGTGGCTGGTGCTGAT
>DATNLP010000644.1:0-21875 GCA_035602795.1 Acidimicrobiales bacterium
TTCGGCGACGACAGCGGCTCCGATAACGGCGACGACCCCGGCGACACCGACCCCATCGGCACGGGCGACGGCGAACCGAGCGACGGCGACGACTCCATCGACACCGACCCCAGCGGCACGGGCGACGGCGAACCGAGCGACGGCGACGACAGCGACGACAGCGGACCCACCGCCACCCAGCCCGGCAGCGACATCGATTCCGGCAGCGACATTGACTCTAGCGAGGACAGCGGACCCGCCGACGGCTATGAACCCGACGTCGAGCTCTCCACCACGATCGTCTGGGGCACCGGCAGCCTCACCGACTCCGGCAGCCTCACCGACTCCGGCCCCGGCGACGACGGACCCATCGACACCAACCCCGGCAGCGAGGGTGAGCCCGGCAGCGACACCGACTTCGGCAGCGAACTCGGTGTCAGCGGCGAGGGTGTCGACGACAGCGCCACGGTCGCGACGCCCGGGACCACCGACGGGCTGAACCCCGAAGCCGAAGATTCACCTTCGGCCAACGACTCTGACACTGAATGGTCCAGTGGACTGTCCATCCCCGACCAACCCTCCGACGACGTCGACGGCAGCGACGACACTTCGACCGAGATTGACTCCTCCGCGTCGACGACGACTGTGAGCGACTCAGGCCCGATCGCAGACGACGAGCAGGTCAATGCCGATCCCATCACGGGTCAGCCATACACCGAGGACACGGATACTGGTCAGACCCAGTCCATCCAAGCCTCTGGAGTGGACAGCATGGGAAACCCCATGTATCAAGCCCCCACCGCAGCTGGTGGTGACACATTCGAAGTCGACAGCTCCGGCGCCACGATCAGCACGTTGGGTCCCCTCGACACGAGCGGCTGGGATACCACACCCGAGGAAGGAACCGGCGCATGGGACGACACATCGGGCGCACTCACTAGCGGGGAACCCGGTTCGAGTGACGGCGACACCAGCTCGGCCGACGACGATGGTTCGAATGACAGCGGTTTGAGCACCGACGACTCCGGCTCCTACGACGGCAACTCGAGCGAAGACGACAGCGGCGGCTCTTATGACGACAGCGGCTCTTACGACGACAGTTCGAGCTACGACGACAGCAGCTCCTACGACTCGAGCAGCGTGAGTGAAGGGGCCCCAGTGGAGGAAGCGCCGGCCGCCTCGGATGGAGGCGACGGTGGCGACTGACTCGACCAATCCGCTCATCGAACAGCTCTTGGGAGTCCTGGAGTCCGTGCAGGTCGATGACTCCTGTCTGGACTTTGAGCTGTCCGAGATCCGGTCTCGCCTGTCGGCTCCATTGAGGGTCGCGCTTATGGGCAGGGTCAGCTCGGGAAAGTCCACCCTCCTGAACGCTCTGCTGGGCCAGATCGTGGCTCCGACAGACGCTGGTGAATGCACAGAAGTGGCGACCAGCTTCGAGTATGGCTTCCCGGAACGGGTGGAGATCCGTCTCGTCAATGGGACCATCAAGGAGATCCAGCTGGACGCCCAGGGTCGGTTGCCGGAGCGTCTGCCGTTTCCGAAGAACGAGGTGCAGGACGTTCGGGTGTGCCTGGCCAACGAAACCCTTCACACCCTGACGTTGGTCGACACCCCCGGCTTCTCCTCCGGTCAAACCGAAGTCGACGGCAAGGGGGACGACGACGTCCTGGACCGTCGGACCCGCCAAGCGGCGGCAAGCTGCGACGCCGTTGTATTTGTGCTCAACCAGACTCTGCGCGCTGACGACATGGACGTCCTGCGCTCCTTCCAGGAAGCTCAGCTTCGCCCATCGTCGGCCGTAAACGCTGTTGGCGCGCTGACGAAGGCCGACAAGCTCGCCAGCGGATCCGCCGATCCCCTGGAGAAGGCGGAGGCGCTTGCCAAGCGGTACTCCGAGCGATACTCGCGGCACCTGGCCGAGGTTGTACCTGTGGTCGGCCTCTGGTCCGAGACAGCGGAGTCCGGCGCGCTTGACGAGCAGGACCTGGCCGGATTGACCCGGCTGGCCGAGATGGACGGCGAGGCTCTGGGCCGGATTCTGTCCAGTGTGGACCGCTTCCGCACCAACGAGTGTCCGGTCGACGCCGAGGCTCGCGGCAAGCTACTGGACAGACTGGACCTCCACGGGGTACGGCTGTCAATCGCCCTCATCGGCGACGGAGCTCGCTCGGCAGGGTCCCTCAGACGCGAACTCTCTCGGGTCTCAGGGATCGAACGCCTGCGGTCCTGCGTTGTCCAGAAATTCGCTGGCAGGGCCGTCCCTCTCCGCCTTCTGTGGGCACTCGAAGCCCTTCGCGACATCTCCTACCGAAAGGAAATGCCGGCCATGTACGGACAGGCGCTACGCGACGTGGTTGAGAAGGTCCGACTCGACGAAGCCATGCACGAGACGCGGGAGATGGAAGCCTTCCAGCGTTGGTGCGACGGAGGCATCGAACTCACCATGGAGCTCGAAGAGGATCTTCGGCGTCTGGCCCTCAACCGTGACCCGGTGCTCCGCCTCGGTGCCGAAGACTCCGGTCCGGAAGCTCTGAGGTCGGCCGCTCAAGCCGGCGTCTCTCGTTGGCGGACTGCCCGACTGCACACCGCAGCATCCAACGACGAGGTGGCCCGCACCGTCATCCGCTCTTACGGACTGGCCCTGTCCTCCGGGCAACGGTCATGACTACGACAACCAGGCCGCCGACGAGCCAATCGCAAGAGTTGCAGACCGAGATCCAGGCTTACCTCAACGACGTCGCGGCCTGGTTGCTGAAAGCTGGTCGCTCCGACCTGACGAAGAATCTGAAGGACGCCGTCGAGGCAAGGCGGAGCACTACGCCCACCGTGGTGGTGATAGGCGAGACGTCGAGAGGGAAGAGCTCGCTCGTCAACGCACTGCTCAACCGAACCGAGCTCAGCCCGATGGGGCTGGACACGACAACCGGTTGCAACGTGGTCCTCCACCACGCCGATCATCTCCAGACCAGGGTCCGCTTGATCGAGACGGGCGAAATCGTCGATATTCCCATCGACGAAATCGAAGACTGGGCGACGGTGGACGGCAACCCCGACAACCAACGAGGCGTGTTCGCCGTCATCCTCGGTGTGGACTGCCCGCTGCTCGAGCAGATGACCATCGTCGACACCCCGGGAGTTGGCGGCCTCGATGCCGGTCATGGTGCTTTAGCGGCTGAGGCGGCGGCCGCGGCGGACGCCGCTGTCCTCGTGGTCGACCCCAATGCCCCCATCAGCGGACCAGAGCTCCGGTTCCTGGCCAACGTGGCCGAGAAGGTCGACAACGTCGCCATCGTCTTGACCAAGGTCGAGGACTACCCCGAATGGCGCACCATGGCGGAGACCGACGCCCAACTCGTAGCAGGAAAGGTGCCCCGGCTCGCCGAGACCCCTGTTTTTCCTGTGAGCAACGTCCTCGCCATGAACCCGGCCGACCGGGCCGAGTCAGGCATCGAGGCCGTCGAGGAGCACCTGCGGTCACGGATCGCCGCTCGGACCGAGGTGCTCCGTTACGCCAACATCCTCCGGGTGGCGGAGAGCGGCCTGGCCGAGGTCGGCCGTGCCCAGCGCGCCCAGCACGCGGCACTGGAGGCGGGAGCGGGCACATTGGCGGCTCTGAAAGCCGAGAGGACGCGGCTGGAATCGGTCGGCGTCGACGGCAAGAAGCTCATGTGTGACCTCGACGACGGGCTCCGCCGGCTGAGCCTGGACCGGGCCGATGGGCTCAACCGCGGCATGCGGGACCTGCGCACCGCCTATGACGAGCACGTGGCCACCCTCAAGGTCGACGCAATCTCGGCTCTGCCGGCCCAGCTGATCTCCGACGTCACGGCCCTGGCCGACCGGCTCAGCGAGGACGCGCGCGACCGCCTGACCACTCTCACGGAGGAACTCATCCTCCAAGTCGATACCCTCGCTCCGGAGCTGGCCAGCCTCGAACAGCTCTCCTCGGGCCAGCTCGCCGAGTCGGTCACCCTCGATACCCCCAGAAAACGAGCGGCGAACCGGGTGGAGCGGCTGTCGACCCTCGTCAGCTTCAGCAGCGGGCGATCCATCGGATCGCTCGCGGCCAGTCTGCCGCTGATCGCCTTGGGTGGTGCGCCGTTCATCATCGCCGGACTGGGCCTCGGAGCGGTCTTCGCCTTCCATATGCGCCGAGGGCGGGGAGACCTGGCGCGACAAAACGAGTTCAAGAGCTGGATGCGCGAGCAGCTGGCCGAAGCCGAGCGCCAGCTCAACAACGACTTCTCCCGGGCCATGATCGATATCAGCCACGAGCTGCGCTCAGCGCTGGCCGAACGGATCGAAACTCGCAAGGCGGAAGTCAGCCAGGCCATTCGCGACAGTGAAGCCGCCGTGGCCGTCGAGCTCGGACAACGCAAGCGCCAGGCCGAGGCGATCGAACGCCGCTTGGCCGACTTGGACGTCGTCGCCCGCCGCGGCAGCACACTGAGGACAAGTTTGATGGAACTGGACGTGTCTCGGACGGAGGTGAGGGGCCGTGAGTAGCTGGACGCTCGGGATCGATTTCGGAACGACGTTCACCGTTGCCGCCGTAGCCCAGGAAGGCTCGATAAGGCCCGTCGACTTCGAAACCGACGGGAGCCACCGGATGGCCTCGGCAGTCCTCCTGGACGAGGCCGGCCACTTTGCAGTCGGCCAGTCGGCTGTCCACCAGTCCGTTTTCCATCCGGACCGCTTCGAACGGACGCCGAAGAGGATGGTCGGAGAAGGCGACTTGATCCTTGGTGACCGCATGGTGCCGGTGACCGACGCAGTGGCAGCCGTACTGGAACGGGCGAAGGCCGAGGGAAACCGAGAGGCCGGAACTCCAGGACCTCACCGGACGATTCTGACTCATCCCGCCGACTGGGGCTCGACTCGGCTGGACGTCCTACGCCAGGCAGCCGAGGCCGTCGAATTGAGCCACGTCGAGCTCGTCCCTGAACCGGTTGCCGCCGCCATCGAACTCGGCGCCAGAGTGCTGCAACCCGACCAGCATGTGGCTGTCTACGACTTCGGGGGCGGAACCTTCGACGTCGCCGTCCTGCGCCGAACATCCGACGGCTTCGAGGTCGCCGGGCCGCCGGGCGGCAGGGACCCTCTCGGTGGAGAAGACATCGACCAGCGGATCGTCGATCACTTAACCCGCGGACCCGTTGGCGAGCACCCTGACTGGCCCAAACTCCTCGATCCTCCCGACGTCCAGTGGGGTCGACACGCGGCCGCCCTGCGAACGGAGGTACGCCGGGCGAAGGAAGGCCTATCCACCCAGACGGTCTGGCAGATGTGGGTACCGGGAATTGAACGCGACGTTCAGCTGTCGCGAACTGACCTCGAGAGGCTCATTCACGACGACTTGGAAGCCACGGTCGACACGACCATCGAGACCATCAAGGCGGCGGGGTTAGACCCGAGCGAGCTGGCCGGGATCTATCTGGTGGGCGGTTCGAGCAAGATCCCCTTGGTTGCAGCCCGGTTATGGAGCCGGACGGGGATCAGGCCGAGCGTGCAGGGCGACCCGAAGACAGTGGTAGCCCTCGGTGCGTCGGGGTGGCGCCAGCCAAAGCCGATGGTGACCAAAGTGCTCGCCGAGCGGACGTTCCAGAGCGAACTGGCCATGGCTACCCGCGCCTTCTTCTGGAATGGTGTCGCGTACTGCTACGGATACCTTACGGTCACCCCGGACGGTGAGGCGGGGTCGGCGACCTTCTCCGACGAGCCTGCCACCGGCAGCCTTGACCAGGTCGTCCAGGCCGCCAGCGAACGGTGGTCGAACCGCCCGGGATACCGCGAACTGTCGGTCGAGAAGGTCGACTGGCTCGGTCATCACGGGGTGGAGCGGTGGTTCGCCACCGAGGAACCCCCGGGCAGTGAGTGGGTCGAGCGCTACATCGTGGTCGGCGGTCGCTCGATCGTCGGGCTGGCTCCCGCAGCCCTGGCCTCCCGGCTCGACGCCGTGAGCTATCGCAAGCAGACGCTGGAGCCGGACCGCTTCTACCAGTTGCCCCTGTCTTCGGAACTGGCGTCCGGCGACCGAGTCCACGAGCGGCTGGAGCTCATCCGGGCCGGTTCCGGTCACCGCGTCACGGCGGAGAGCTACGAACTGGATCCTGAGTGGGGAGAAAGCCGGATCGCGGCCTACCAATCCCACCCCGGCTACACGTCGCTCACCCCGACGACCACCCGCATGCTGGGCCAATCCGACAAGACCTGGATGCTCGGGATGGCCGACGGTGTCCCGGGGCAGATGCACTCGTTCTGGAGCGCCTCCGAGTCGACCAAGCCGCTGCAGACCCGGATCTGGATCGGTCAGGCGGAGGGGCGGACCTACTCGCTCGTGGCGACGTTGCCGGCCAACCAGAAATTCAACTTCAAGTTCCTCTTCGCCCACGCCACCCTCGCAAATGCCGACGCCGTCCCCCCGAACAGAAAGTGGTGAACGTCATGCCCAATCCAACCCGGCCCGGTTTCTCCCATTCCCGCTTCTGTCGCGGCGAGTTTCTGGTGGGCGGCGGCTCGTTGCTGCTGTTCATCAGCTTTCTCATGACGTGGATGTCGTTCCAGGGCTATATCGCGGTCGGTGTCGTCGACGGCATCGGACTGCTGATCCTGATGGCATGGCTAGGGGTGGTGGCGCTGTATGCGGTGCGGTCGCCCGTACTGCGCGACATGGTGTCGCTACCTGAGTTGCCCACAACCGATGCCGTCCTCTGCACCGTCGCCGGGATGGTCGAGCTGGCTGGCCTCATTCTCTTCTACATCCAGTACCACAGCGGGATCGGCGGGTATCCCCGGTCTACCAATTTCGGGTACGTCCTGGCACTCATCGGGTCGGTCCTGACCCTCGCCGCGGGCGTCATCTCGGTGCGAGCAGGCCACGACCTCCTGCACGAAATGCCGGCCCCTGCGGCTGCGCCTGCGCCGCCACCGCCTCCAGGACCGGTGGCCTTTTCAGGATCAACAGGAGATATCCCGGGAACGAACGCAGCCTTCGCACCACCGGCACCGCCCGCACCCGTGGCACCCCCAGGACCGGCAGCGCCATTCTCTGCACCGCCACCGCCACCCGCCCGGCCGTAGTGCACGACATTCGACCCACCTGACAGTCTGCTCGCCACAGTTGCGCCATGTGCAGTGTTCGGTTACCCGGACTCCGCCGCAACGTAGAGCCCATTCGACAGCGAAGCGAGCGGAGCGACGGCGAGCTGTGACGCGGCCAATCCCTCGTGGTCGCTCGAGGTGTAGTCGTAGGTCCCGAGGAGCCCTTCGAAGTTGGCATTCTCAATGAAGGTGCGGACGCTACCGGAGTCATCGGCGTCGACCCCGTTGGCGGCGCTGGCGAACAGCTGGACGGCGTCGTACCCCTGCGCATAGGGCGTGATGGGGCCGTCGAGCCCTGCCTGATGGAGGGTGCGGAGGACCCGGGCACGGAACGACTCCAGGCTCGTAGGAACGTGGCGTGACACCACCAACGACTTCGGCACAATGACTTGGACTCCTGTCGCGACCGCGGTCGGCAGAACCGGAGCGCCTTGCGTCGAGGCGAGGACCGGCAGTGTCGAGCCGGCGCCCCGGCGCGCATTGAGCAGTGGGGCGAGGGTGGATCCGCTGTCGAAGACCGCCACTGCACTCGGGTGCCCCGCCCTGAGGCGGGCCCATGCCGACGTCGCGGTTGCCCGAGAATCGACGACGAAGGTCGTGGCGGCGACGATGAGGCCGGCCGAGCGGGCGTCGCTCCGGAATGCGGCGGCCCCCTCGGCCGCCACCCTCGAGCTGGAGCGGACGAGGGCAACGCGGTCGAGGTGCTGCCGCTTGGCCGCCGCCACGAGCACGCTGGCCTGGTCCGCCATCGATGACGCGATGGGGAAGGTGTCGGGGAACTCGCTGGGCTTGAAGGTCACGGCGAGAGCGGGGTAGCTGGCGGCGGTGGTCCCGAGCGCACCTATGTGGTCGAGGTTGGCCGGATTGTCGAGGGCGAGAAAGGGTCCCACGAGAAACGAGACCTTCTCCTGGTTCACCAGGTCCAGCAGGGCCTGATTGTCGACGGCCGGATCTGAGCGATCGTCCTTGTACAGCAATTCGAGACAGCGATGGGCCGTGAGGACGCCGCCGGTGGCGTTGACCTCATTGACCGCCAACTCGAGGCCGACCAGCTGGGCATGCCCGGCCGCGCTGTCGGACCCGCTCAGAGGAAGGGAGGCGCCCACCTCCACGACGGCCGAGGTGTCGCAGTGCCCGTCGACCTGATAGACGGTCGTGGGCACGCCCAGGCGAGTCGCAGCGTGACAGCCGGTCAGGACCACCGCGGCGAGGGCCACTCCGACGACGCCCACGACGACAGCGCGGGGGGAACGCCTCACAGGGCGGCGACTCCGAGATACGACTCGATCACGCGCGGATGATTCAGGACGTCTTCTGGATTCCCCGTCGTGACGACGGCGCCGATGTCGAGCGCGATGGCCCGATCGGCCAACTGGCGCAACAGGCGCATGTCGTGCTCAATGAGGATCATCGAACAGTCGAGGCGGCGCTTGGTTTCGAGCAGCACCGGTGCCATGGCTTCGGTCTCGGCCTGGGCCAGACCGGCGGAAGGCTCGTCGAGCAGGACGATGCTCGGGCCCATGGCGATGATCACCGCCAGCTCGAGAAGGCGTCGCACACCCGTCGAGAGATCGGAGGTCAGTTGATCCGCGTACTGCGCCAGCCCGAGCGGCTCGAGGATCTCATCGGCGGCCCGGCGCAGGCGGCGCTCGGATCGGCGCACGGTCGGCAGGCACAACATGGCTGCCGCCGCTCCGGGCGAAGAGGTGTGGTGTGAGATCGCCATGATGACGGATTCGTGCACCGTGAGACCCGGCCACAGCCGGGCGGCCTGGAAGGAGCGGCCGAGCCCGTGTTGCGCTCTGCGATAGGCGGGCCAGGACGTGATGTCGTCGTTTCCCATGGTGATCCGCCCTCGCTCGGAGCGCCGTTCGCCCGAGAGCAGTTCGAAGATGGTGGTCTTGCCGGCGCCGTTCGGACCGAGCAGTCCCAGGATCTCGCCCCGGTAGAGGTCGAGGTCGACATCGTCGACCGCCACCACCCCCCCAAAGCGTTGGTAGAGGCCACGGGCCGACAACACGGCGTCGTGAGAGTCCAGAGGTGCGCCGTTCGCCGCCGCGAGGTCCGCTCCGTTGACGCTGATCGCCGCGGTGGCGTCGGTGGGCGAATCGTTGGCTCCGCCCAAGAGCACGGCGCGGACGATGTCCTGGCGGTCGAGCAGCTCGGCCGTCGGCCCGGAGAACACCACCTGACCCTTCTCCATGAAGATGGCCCGATCGCAGAGCCGGAGGGCGAGGTTGATGGACTGCTCGACCAGGATGACGGCGGTACCGCCGTCGTGGATGCCCTTGACGATGCCGAGCAGGCTCTCGATCACGATGGGGGCGAGCCCCAGGGAGAGCTCGTCGATGATCAGCAGTTTCGGTTTGGCGATGAAGGCCATGGAGAGGCTCAGCATCTGCTGCTCGCCGCCCGAGAGTGAGCCGGCCGGCGTGTGCCAGCGGCTAGAGAGCACGGGGAAGTAGTCGAGCACCGTCGCGGTGTCCCGGGCCAGGTCCTGGTCATCGGTGTCGTACAGCCAACCGGCCACCCGCAGGCACTCGGCCACGGTGAGCCCGGGGAAGATGCCGCGACCTCCGGGCACCTGCAGGATGCCGGCCTCGGTGATCCGGTAGGCCTCGTAGGTGGTGATGGCCTTGCCGTCGAACATGACCTCCCCGGCGGTCGGCACCACCAGGCCGGAGATGGCCCGCATCAGCGTGGACTTGCCGGCGCCGTTGGTGCCGAGCACGGCCACCATCTCGCCGTCGCCCACGTCGAGGTCCACGCCGAACACGACCTGAACGCCGTCATAGCCGGCATCGAGCGAGCGGATCATGAGGAGATCGCCCGTTCCGTCGGCCCGTTCCTGGCGCAGGATGGCGTCTGCCACCTCGGTGATCCTGCGTTTTGCGATGTCCTCGGCCACGAATCGCGACGCTGAGCGGAGCAGCGACGCGCCGATGACGAACAGCGGCACGAAGACCCAGAACGAGGCGCGGTAGCCGAAGGCATTGGTGATGAGGGAGTTGATGGTGGGGACGCCGCCGGGGGGACCGACGAGGAGGGCGCCGAATGTCAGCCAGACTGTGGAGAGCCCGAAGCCCAGGGTGAGCATGCGGGTCGGGAGCGCCACCGAGAGCATGGCGTACACACCGGCGATCACCACGGCAGAGGCGCTGGCGAAGACCAGCTGCGCGGCATAGGCCACCGCCACATCGGGCGCCAGGGCCAGGCAGGCTGCCCCGGCGGCGGCCGCCACGGCCAGCCAGGCGATCGCACGCGTTGCCTTCCCCGGGTCGTCGGCGATGCGCCGGGGCAGGACCACCATGCCCACGACCAGGCCGACGACTGCCCCCGGCTCGGCCAGGCCGAAGAGCAGGGCGCGGTGCGCCGCGTCCTGGTGGAAGACGTTCTCGTAGTACGCGGTGGCGTAGAACGTGAGGCCGAGCACCGTCCCCAGCAGGAACGGCAGCGAGTAGTAGATCAAGCGAAGGGATCGGGTGGTGGCGATGACCCGCGCCGCCTCGGGAACCGTGGCCGGCTCGGCCGGAGGTTCGGGGCGGTCTGCGTCGCCTCCCGGGAGGCCGCCGGCAGGGAGCGGGTCCGGGAGCCGGGCGGCCAGCACCACGAAGACGAGAGCGCCGGCAGCCAGGACGAAGAAGGACGCCTGCCAGCCGGAGACGTAGGCCAGGATCCCCACCATGAGCGGGCACAGGGTGAGGCCGAACACGAGGGCCGCCCGCTGGGCCAGGATCACCCGTGGTCGCAGGCTGACCGGGTAGTAGTCGCACAGCAGGGAGTTCTGCGTCGAAGTCAGCGCACCGCCGCCCAGCACCACCCCGATGGCGCCGGCGTAGAGCAGGATCTGGTTGGGGAACACACCGGCCAGCCACAGCACGGCGGCGGCCGCGGTGAAGAATGCGCCCGCGCCCACCAGGACCCTGGTCCGCGAGGTCTGGTTGGCCACCAGGGCCAAGATGAGGTCGGGGCCGAGGCCCGTCTGTATCTGCTGGACGGCCACCAGGGCCAGGATGGAGAGTCCCTGCTGGTAGGCGTCCTGCATCTGGGGCAACAGCAGGACGAAGGTCAGCGCGCTCATGGGCAGGATGGCGCCCAGGCCCATGACCGCGATCAGCGGGCGCGGCGAATACGCCCCGGTCAGGCGCGAGGTCCGTGGGGGCAGGCGGGGGTGGGTGAGGTCAACCATGCGCGCCCGTGTCGAGGCCGAGCGTGAGCACGTCGGCGGTCTGGCGGTCCACGGAGCCGGGCCGCGGCGCGCCCTGGTCAGGCGATGCCCCGGCGGCGCCGCCATCCTCGTCGGGCCGGCGCCAGATCCCGGCCGCGGTGATCCCGCGGCGGCGGGCCACCACGCGCAGGAGCTGGTCCCGCCCGCGGTTGAGCAGGCCGCCGATGCCTTCGGGCAGGAAGAGCAGGAGCAGCAGGATGCCGAGCCCGTTGACGAGCTGGGCGTAGCCGGACGGGAGGTAGTACTGGGCCCCCCACACCACCACGGCGCCCAGGATCACGCCCGGCATGGAGCCCAAGCCGCCGATGACCACCATGGAGAACATGGTGATGTTGATGTCCGCGGTGAACGACCCGTTGTTGATGCCCTGCTGCTGGACGGCGAAGAGCGAGCCGGCGAAGCCGGCGATGCCCCCGGAGATGGCGAAGGCCAGCAACTTGTAACGGGTGGTGTTGACGGCGGCCGCCCGCGCCGCCGGCTCGTTGTCGCGGGTGGCGATGAGATCCCGGCCCGTCCTGCTCTGGCGAAGCGACCGCACCGCCAGGAGGACCAGGAAGAACCCGGCCACGCAGAAGTAATAGACCTGGGAGTCGGAGTTCAAGACGCTCGCCCCGAACAGCGTGGGCCGGTTTGCCTGGGCGGTGACGAACCAGGGCAGGTAGTTGGGTTGCAGGAAGTACGACGAGGCCGTGACTCCGAAGGCCAGGGTGGTCACGGCCAGGAACGGACCGGACATGCGCAGGGCCGGGAGCCCGATGAACAGCGACACCAGGGCGCCGACGAGGACCCCGACCGCCAGCGCGGCGAAGAAGTCCCACCCGTGGCGGGAGTAGAGGACCACCGTGGCGGCCCCGCCGATGCCGGCCAGGCCGAATTGCCCGAGGGAGATCTGCCCGGTCCACCCCGTGAGCACGAGCAGCGAGAGCCCGACGATGGTGTAGACCACGATGATCGAGGCCAGATAGGTCTGGCTGTCGCTGAGCAGCAGCGGGAGCAAGGCCACCACGGCCACGAACGCGACCTTCATGACCCGGAGGGTCCAGCGCACCTCGGGCAGGTTGGCCAGTTGGCGCGGAATGGGCCGGACCGCGGCCACGTAACGCCAACTCGACTGCTCACCCTCGGTGACCCGCGAGCGGGAGCGCCGCTGCAGGAGGAGGGCGACGACGATGACGACCACCAGCGAGGCGTCCACGTAGGTCGTGTTGGAGTACGTCCAGGTGGCCCCGGCGTCGAACACGCCGATGGCCAGAGCCGCCACCACCGTCCGGGGCATGCTCTCCATCCGCCCGATCACGGCGGCGGCCAGGATGCGCAGCAGGATCTCGTCGCCCCCCGCGGTGACGGTCTGGAACCCCCCGAACCCGAGGACGGGCACCTGCAACAGAATGGCCAGGGTGGACAAAATGGCGGCCAGCACCCAGATGATGGTGTCGAGGCGCGCCACCGAGATCCCGAGCAGGGTGGCCCGGTCGCTGTTCTCGGCGGCCGCCCGGATGCCCAGCCCGTATTTGGAGAAGCGCATGAACAGGGCCAGGGCGGACGCCACGACCAAGGCGCCCACCACGGCCACGATGTCGTTGCCGCTGAAGAGCACCGGGCCGACCGTGAACGACACATGGAGGGGAGTGTTGACCGACTGGCTGTTCGAGGCGTTGATGCACGACTGGTTGGTGGCCGGGTTGCAGAACAGGACGGGAGCGACGGTGGCCGCCCCGGTCAGGAGCTGGGCCAGTCCGATGGTGGCCACGGTCAGGATCAGTCGGGAGCTGTTGCGGAAGTGGCGGGGCAACAGGCTGGCCACCGCGCCGAGGATGATGGCGGCGGCGATGCCGGCCGCCGCGGCCAGCACGAAGGGAACCCCGTAGGTGACCACCAGCTCAATGGCCAGCACGGCCGGCAGCACGCCGATCGAGGCCTGGGCGAAGTTGATGATGCGGTCCCCGCGGTAGATGAGGACGATGCCCACCGCCAGGATGGCGTATATGGCCCCGTAGACGATGCCGAGCAGCACTATGCCGAGGGGGAGGCCCTTGGGCAGGATGGCGTTCAGGAGGATCCACATCCCGATTGCCGCGCCGAACCAGCCCAGGCAGGCACGGGTCGACCGCCACAGCGAACCGCCGCGCTGACGCAGGTCGCGATCTGACTGACCCCCCAGCAGGGGCGCGCTGCCCTCAGGAATCGTCACGTTGCCTTGTCGCCCGCTGCCTCCGAGACCTCACGCGGTGCGGCCGATCACTGCACGACGTCCATGCCACCCCCAAGTGGTCGCGCCCTGACAAGGCAAACGTAGTGTGCCTTGTCTAACGTCTGCGGGCAAAGCAGATGGAAGGGTGGGGGGAACACCGCCCGTAGATCCAGGAGACTGAAAAGGGGGGCCATGACATCGTCGGGCCAAAGGCCGGTCAGCGTTTCGTCGCGTTACTTCGCGGGGCATCGGATGGTGCGGGGGGCACGCTGCACCATTGTGCTGGGGGCGGTGCTGCTCACCGCGCTCGTAATGGTCCCGTTGGCGGGGGCATCGAGTACGTCCCCGGAGCTGAAGAGCTCGGGACCGGCCGGTGAGGGGCCCTACCCGTGGGCCTACCCGGCGACCGGTGGGATAAAGGCGGGCACCGGCACCACCAGCTCGGGCGCCAAATGCACGCCGTCAACCCCGCAGTTCAACTCGCCGTACGCCCCGCCATGCATCGCGAAGTTCACCGGCAGCAACGGCGGGGCCACGTACGACGGCGTGACGGCCAGCACCATCACCCTGGTCGAGCGCGAGTTCCCGAGCGCCGCCGACACCGAGGAGATCGAGGCGCAGGCCAAGGCGGCCGGGGGTGCCATCCCCCAGGTCATCAGCCAGGTGCAGCAGGTCTTCCTCAACTACTTCAACAGCGTCTACAACCTGTACGGACGCAAGGTCGTCATAGAGCCGTACAACACCCAGGCCAGCTTCACCACCGAAGAGCTCGGGCAGGGCCAGCCGCAGGCCTGTGCCGACGCCGACACGATCGCCAATCAGATGCACGCCTTCGGGGAAACGGGCATGACGAACGGGGACTCCTACGGAGGCACCGGCCCCTTCTCCACCTGTGCCGCCCAGGACCACCTGGTGGAGTTCGACGGTGACCCGTACTTCGACGAAGCCGCGTTCGAGTCGCTCAATCCCTACGTGTGGTCGATCACCCAGAACTGCAACACGATCACGGACTCCGAGGCCGAGGTGGTGGCCACCATGCTGGGTGGGAAGAAGGCCATTTACGCAGGTGACCCGAACCTGAAGGACCAGGTGCGCAAGTTCGCCGCCTTCGTCCCCAACGTGCCCCAGTATCTGGACTGCACCAAGGACTTCATCAATCTGGTCGAGAACAAGTACCACATGAACAAGAGCGAGATTTCGCCCAGCTTCGACTACAACCTCGACATCGCCACCTTCCAACAGTCGGCGCAGCAGGCCATCATCCAGTTCAAGGCGGCCGGGGTGACGACGGTCATCTGCTCGGCCGACCCCTTCTCGCTCGGCCTGCTGACCAAGGCGGCAGCGGCCCAGAACTACCACCCCGAGTGGTTCATGACCGGCTCGGCGGAGACCGACCTGGACCAGGTGGCCCAGGGGCTCTACGACCTGCCGGAGATCCAGGGCCACATGTTCGGCCTGTCCGAGAGCTCGCCCTCGACCGACACGACCGGCCCGCAGTCGCTCGCCGGCCAGCTCTACCAGAAGCTGACCGGGCACACCATCCCCAAGGGCACCGACGGCAACTACGGCGCCCTGGTGGAGATCTTCAACGATCTGCAGGCGGCCGGGCCCGACCTGACGCCGAACAATATGGCCCGGGGGATCCACGCGATGCCCACACTCGGCGCGCCGGCCTATCAATACGGGCAGTGGACCTACAACGTGGGTCCGACGGGGTCGCCCGGGGGGGGAGTCCACACGGCGGCTGACGATGCCCGCTTCGTCTACTGGGACGGGACGAAGACGTCGCCGCTCAACGGCGACATGGGGACCTTCGTGCCCGTCTTCGATGGCAAGCGCTTCTCGCTGGGCCAGTGGCCGACCACCCTGCCCCCGCTCTTCGGGGCGTCCTGACCGTGGCCAATGGACGTGCGTTCGCACCCGTAGATGCAGGATGGGGAAGATGACCGACTCGAAGACCGACGAACGTGGCGCCTTGTTCGTGACGGCGGACTCCGAAGACCCGCGGTTCAATCAACCCTACGTGGACGTCCGGGAGTGGCGCGACGAGCCGGCGGACGCCCCGGTGTTCCCCGGGACCATCACGACGCAGAGCGGCGGTGCTGCGCCCATCAAGGCGCGCCATCTCTACGTCCACGGAGGTTTCACGGGCACCGACGCCAAATTCTCGTTCTGCTTCCCGCCGGAAGAGGAGTACCAAGGACGCTTCTTCCAGGCGACCCATCAGCTGCTCGCCGGTGAGGAGGCCACGGCACGCAACGTCGGATTCGCCCTGGCGAGCGGCGGCTACTCGGTGCAGACGAACATGGGCGGCCGCGACAACCCTCGTACCGCGGAGGAGTCGGCTTTTGGCCAGGCCGACACGACGATCCGCGGCTACCGGGTCAACGCCGAGGCCGCGAAGTACTCCCGCGTGGTGGCGGCGGAGATCTACGGCCCTCACCGCACCTACGGCTATCTCTACGGGGGGAGCGGCGGCGCCTACCAGACCGTGACCAGTGCCGAGATGACGACCGGTGTGTGGGACGGCTTCGTGCCCTACGTCATGGGCTCGCCCCAGTCCATCCCCAATTGCTTCACGGTGCGCGTCAACGCCCTCCGGGTGCTGAAGGACAAGTGGCCGTCGATCATCGATGCGATCGAGCCGGGCGGAAGCGGTGACCCCTACGCCGGCCTGGACGACGAGGAACGCGTCGCGCTGGAAGAGGCCACCCGGACGGGGTTCCCGCCCGGGGCGTGGTTCAACTACGTCCCCCAGGGCGGAGGGCCGCTCGTGCTTGTCGCCAGCTACGTGCCGGTGTTGGACCCGACCTATCTGGACGACTTCTGGAGCAAGCCGGGCTACCTCGGCACCGACCCGACATCGTCGGTTGGCGCGGCGCGTATCCAACACGAGGTGACCGTCGTCGAGGTGGTTCCCGGCCAGAACCAACTCAAGCTGTCGAGCGTCCCCACGGGTGATCTGGCGGGGGCTGACGTGATCATCACCAGCGGAGCGGCGGCGGGCAAGACCGCCTCGCTCGGCCGCATCGCCTCGGACGGCAAGGGTCACGTCGGCCTCGTGTTCGAACCGGTCGGCGACACGATCGACCTCATGGCCGACCCCAGCCTCGTCGGCAGCATGGAGGCCGGCGACGAGGTCCGGATCGACAACTCGAGGTTCCTCGCCTTGCAGACCTACCACCGTCACCAATTCCCGCCGGCCGATCCCGACTTCGACTACCCCGACGTCTACGACTACTTCCGCAACCCCGACGGCACGCCGAAGTACCCGCGGCGAGGTGTGGACATCGGGGCCGCCGGGACCCTCGGCGCCACCGGTCAGATCCCCACCGGTCGATTCAACGGGAAGATGATCGTGGTGGAGTGCCTCCACGACGGGGACGCGCTGCCTTGGCAAGCCGACTGGTACGCCAAGTTGGTCGAGGCCGTCGAAGGACCGCAGATCGACGACACGTACCGGCTCTGGTACGTGGACAACGCGAACCACACCGACCCGACGACGGAGTCGCTCGAGAGCCACGCCGTCGCCTACTCGGGCACGGTGCACTACGCGCTACGCGAGCTGAGCGCATGGGTCGAGCAGGGCATCGTCCCTCCGCCCACCAGCGAATACCGGGTGCAGGACGGCCAGGTGCACGTGCCGGCGTCGGCGGCGGAACGTCAGGGCATCCAACCCGTGGTCCATCTCACGGTGAACGGAGGCGAGCGCGCCGAGGTCGCGGTGGGCGAGGTCGCCACCTTCACGGCGCAGGTCGAGGTGCCGCCCGCCCCGGGTCAGGTGGTGTCGGCGGAGTGGGACTTCGAGGGCGGGGGCACGTATCCCGACGCCGCCGAGCTCGGTGATCCGACCTCGGAGACCGTCCACGTCACCGCCACGCACGCCTTCTCCAACCCGGGCACCTACTTCCCGGCGCTGCGCGTCGCCAGCCAACGGGAGGCCAATCCCGGCACCCCGTTCGCCCGGTCGCTGAACCTCGGCCGGGTGCGGGTGGTGGTCAGCGAATGACCAGTCGCTGTGCGCAGCGTGCCCGAAGTTGCGCTTTCGGGCGGGGCCGCTGCTGAGGGGAGGGTGCTCAGCCGGGGCTACGCGCCGGGACCGAGATGCCGGACGAAGAACGACTCGGCCGAGTCGTTCTCGAAGACAGGCACCTGGATGTGACCTCCCGGGTTGACGTGGAGGGTCTTGCCGGTCGATCCGATGGCATCGAAGAGAGCGAGACCCGCCTCGCGGGTGATCAACTCGTCGTCCCACTGGAAGAGGAACAGGATCGGCACTCGCAGTGAGCGGGCCGCCCTCTCGAACTCGGCCCCGCCCATACCGACACCTAAGCCCGCCAGACCGAGCACGGCGGCCTTGATCCGGGGCTCGGAGGCCACGAATCGGAGGCCGATCCCCGTACCCATGGACAACCCCCAGTAGCCCATCCGGTCGTCGCTGAACCCCGTCGAGGTGAGGTCGTCGACCAGGGCGGTCAGCTCTCCGACGTGGGTGGTCATCCGGCTGGCGAATCCGGCCGCCTGGTCCGCGTCCATCACCACGGGCAGGCCGGCGCCAGGCCCCTCCTCGATCCGGGTCTGGACGGAACGGCGCCTGGCCCGGGCCGCCTCCTTGTCGGTGATGCGCTCGCCGTGCTCGGGGGCGTCGAGGGCGACGGCGGCGTAGCCCCGGTGCCGCACGAGGCGCCGGGCGAGACCGAGCACCTCGGGGGCGCGCTTGTGGACCACACCTCCGTGCCCGAGGATCACCGTCGGTCGGGGCCCGGTGGCGGCCTCCGGCAGCCAGACGATGCCCGGCACGACCTCGCCGCCCTCCACCTTGAGCCCGACCCGTCGCTCGACAACACCGCGCTCGCAGACTTCCCGGATGATCTCCATGGTCCCACCCCCCAGGTCGAAGTGGCCCGAATCGTACCGCCGGCCCTGCACCGGCTGGTCCCGTACCCCGGAATCCGGACTTGTGCGCGCTCGAGACGCTCAGGTGGCCGTGGAGCCCGAGAGCTTCGCCGACTCCACCGAATACGCGCCCACGACCATGGCCAGGTACGTCTCCTCGAGGAACATTGCGCTCTTCTCACTTGGATCGAGACGCCATTGCGCCAGGACGGCATCGAGCGCGCCGAGCAGCACGGCCGTGACCGACCCGGAGCGTTTCCGATCCAAGCCGTACTGACGGGCCGCCACGTCGGCGAAGGCCCGGACCGTGTCGCGGTCTCTCGATCGTTGCTCTATGCGGATATCCCTGTTCCACCCCCCGGCGGCCCGGAGGGCGGTGAAGATCTGGCCCCGCTCCACTGTGGCCCGAATCGAGCCGCGCAGGAGGGCTCGATACATCTCCTCGACGTTGCCCGCCGCCGCCACCTCCGATGCAAGCTCCCCGTGCAACTTCGACGCCTCCCGCCTGTACGCAGCCGCCAGGAGCTCGTCGCGGTTGGCAAAGTGCTTGTACACGAGGGGTCGGCTGACCCCGGCATGCTCGGCCACCGCCTCCATCGACACCTGGCGCACACCCTTCGTCCGCACCAGCGCCACGGCGGCGTCGAGCAGGGCGTCACGGCGGGCTGAGCTCTGCAGGCGACCTCCCAAGACGACTGCCCGGTCGGACGAAGAGCGAGCCCTTGCGCTGGTGGGGCTCATGGTGTCATTCTGTCACAGTTAGTGACATTTTGTCACCGAACGGGAAGGGTTGGTGCGCGCGGTGGAGACGACAACCTATGTGGGGGAGCGAAGCGTCCTCGACGCGGACAGCCACGTGATGGAGCTGGGCGACTTCCTCGACGACTTCGTCGACCCCTCGTTCAAGGACCGGCTGCGCGACGTGACGAGTGATCGCCTGGCGGCGGTGCTCGACGAGGCGGTAGCAAAGGCCGCGGCGCGGCGTACCGATGAAGAAGCGGCGAAGCTGGCCGAGGATCGCCTCATGCAGGACAAGGGGTGGCACGCCATGGGTGCCTTCGACCCGACGGAGCGAAGCCGGGTCCTGGATCTGCTCGGCGTCGAGGGACAGCTCGTGTACGCCACCTTCGCCACGGCGCGGTTCGTCGGGAAGGACGAGGATCGTCTCTACGCCGGCAGTTCGGCTCAGAACAGGGCGATGGCCCACTTCTGCTCGCAGGACAACCGGCTGCTCCCCGTGGCATTCGTTCCGTTGGTCGACCCGGGTCGCGCCATCGCTCTGGCCGTCGAAGCGATCGAAGCCGGATGCGCCGCGGTGATGGTTCCCTCGACGGCCGCAGGCACACGCAGTCCGACCCATCCGGACCTCCATGGCTTCTGGGACGTGCTCAGCGAAGCGAACGTGCCATTCGTTCTCCACGTGGGCGGCGGTGGGAGGCTCCTCGACCCGGCCTTTCACAACAACGGGATGCCCGTTCCCGATCATCTGGGGGGTGGGGAGAATGTCCGATCGAAGGACTTCCTCGCGATCCCTCACTCACCGGAGGTGTTCCTCGGAACACTGATCTACGACGGTCTCTTCGACCGCTTCCCGAAGCTGCGCGGAGGTTGCATCGAGCAAGGGGCGGGTTGGGTCGTGTCCTGGATGCGCCACCTCGACTACGGGATCCGGGCCTTCCGCCGGACCGAGGAGCCGTTGCGGCGACTCGAGCTCCCACCTTCGGACTACGTCCGGAAGCACCTCAAATTCACGCCGTTCCCCGGGGAACCGGTGGACTGGATGATGGAGCAGTCGGGTGCCGAGCTCTTCATGTTCTCGACCGACTTCCCGCACCCGGAGGGTGGCAGGGATCCGTTGCAGAAGTTCGACGATGCGCTTGCTGGCTCCGACGAAGAGGATCGTTCGAAGTTCTTCCACGACAACATGCACGAACTCCTCCACGGGGCACGCACCGCCTGACGCTCGACGGGGCCCACCTTCTCCACCTGTTCGGCGGCGGCAGTAATCGGGTCGCGTGATCCGTTCGAGTGAAGCCAAGCAGCAGTGGGTCCGTCCATCGTGAGCCGAAAGATTCGCCCCCTCGTCGAAGGTCCCGAAAGTCCGTTCGGTCGCCCCGCTCTCAACGGGCAAAGAGGTGGTACCCGGCGAAGGTCCAGGCCAAGATCAGGGCGACGTTGGCCGCCTGTGCCGTCGAGATGAAACGCACGAACTCGTCGGCCTTGGCCATGCGGCCGCCGGAACGACGAGCCACGAGGTCGATGAGGATCGCCACCACGGGGACGGCCGCCCAGAACACGACGCCCACGGGACGGCTCGAGGGCAGCAAGAGGGCCGGCCCGGCCGCGTGCACCGTCGCCGGCGTCATGCCAGCGCCCAGCAGCGCCGCGCCACCCTCCCCTTCCATTGCGGTCGGGTCCGGAGGCCCGAGGGGCGCCCGGGCGCGCGCGGCGCCGTAGCCGACGCCGACCAGGATCCACACCAACAACAGGCCGGCATTCATCGGCCGGTAGGTCTGGGCCAGCGCGCTGAGCGTCAGATGGGCCTCGTGGGTGCCCGTGTCGATGCCGAGTCCGTCCCAGGCCAGCGCCGCGACGAGCAACGCCAGCCAGGGCCATACCCCCTCGAGCGCCAGGCGGCGTCCGCCCCGCCCGGGTCTCGGCCATGGGTCGTCCGCCGGCGCCAGCCGCCAGCCCATCGACCCGTCCCCTCGGCCGCGCCAGAAGGAGAGGTCGATCCCCACCACCGCGCCCAATGAAACGAGCCAGGTGACAAGGGCGGCCCAGGTATCGGTGTGGAATCCGCTCACCCAGCCGCACCAGGCGCAGAGGAGCAGGCCGGCAACGACGAGCACGTTGTACCGGCGACCCATGGCTCCGGTATATCCCACCGTCAGTCGCCGGCCGTGGCCGGAGTCGGTGGACCACCGAGTGGGTCGTTCTGGTGAAGAGGCACGTTTCGGGACATCGCACCTTCGTCCAGGGAGGGTGAGCACTCCCGCACTCGCGGGCATGCCGGGACCCGCCCGTAGACTCGCTGACCATGCGCGCCGTGGGGATCACGGAGTTCGGCGGTCCCGAGGTCCTGCGCCTGGTCGACCTGCCCGATCCCGAGCCGGGTCCCGGCGAGGTGCGCGTCCGGGTGCGGGCCGCGGCGGTGAATCCCACCGACACCGTGCTGCGCAGCGGCGGCCGGGCCGAGCGGCTCGGGGACATCGCGCCCCCGCACGTGCCCGGCATGGATGCCGCCGGCGAGCTCGAGCAGATCGGCCAGGGGGTGCACACCGACCTCCGGGTGGGCGACCGCGTCATCGCCATCGTGGTGCCCCTGGGGCAGCGGGGCGCCTACGCCGAGCGCGTCGTGGTGCCGGCGGAGTCCGTGGTGCGGAGCCCGGCAGGCGCGACGGATGCCGAGGCAGCCACGCTGCCCATGAACGGCCTCACGGCGCGACTGGCTCTCGACGTCCTGGCGCTGGCGCC
>DATNLP010000184.1:0-2265 GCA_035602795.1 Acidimicrobiales bacterium
CGCTGAAGCTGTGCAGCAGCGCGGTCGAGTGGTGCACGTCGGCCAGCCCCGAGTGGCGCGCGATCGACTCCTGAATCGTCAACACGATCTGGATACCGGCCACCTCGCCGACCTGGCTGGCCAGCAGCTGCGCCGCGCTCATGACCCCGTACTCCGACTCGACCAGCTCGTTGGACATGGTGGCCGACGTGGCCGGCATGGACACGCCCATGCCGAGACCCGAGAGCGCCAGCGCCAGCACCACGACCACCAGTCCCGACGACGGCCGGAGCGTGGCGAACAGCACCATGGAGAGCAGCAGGGAGCTGGTGCCGAAGAGCGTCGACGTGCGCTCCCCCGTGCGCACCGTCAGGTAGCCGGCGATGGGGGCGCTCACCGCGAAGACCAGGGGGCGCGCCACTGACAGGAACCCGACCTGGGAGACGCTGTAGCCGTAGACCTGCTCCATGAGCAACGGGAACAAGAAGAAGGCGCCGAAGTAGGCGAAGCTGGTGAAGGCTTTGGTCCCCATCGGGAACATGAAGTTGCGCCGGCGCCAGTAGGTCGTCGGCACGAGCGGCGTGGCGAAGGTGTACTCCCGCCACACGAACAGCAAACCCAACGCAGCCGCGACCACCCCGCAGGCGACGACCCCCGCCGAGGTCCACCCGGCGATCGGCCCGATGCTCAACACCAACATGGCCGCGGTGACGGCGCCGGCCAGGCTCCAGCTGCCGACCCAGTCCATACCCGCCCAGATGTTCGAGCGCCCGCGCCGCAGGCGGTCGCGGGTCCGCCGTCCCGCCGGTAACAGCAGCGCCACCACCACCGAGGCCACGATCAGCAGGACGAGCTGGCCCCAGAACAGCGTCCGCCACCCGAAGTACTGGATCACCGGCGAGCCCAGGGTCACGCCCAGGACCGGCCCGCCGGCACCCACCAGGGACCACCACCCCAGTGCCTTGATCCGCTCCTCGGGCTGGAACAGCTCCAGGATGATCGCCATCGAAGCCGTCCCCGTCGCCGCACCCTGCACGCCGTCGAGGGCCCGGGCGAACAGCAGCATGCCCACGTCGGGCGCCGTGGCCGTCAGCACCGCGCTGACCATGGCCCCCAGCAGGCCGAACTGGTAGAGGCGGCGGTGGCCGAAGAGGTCCCCGATCTTGCCGAAGAAGGGCGCCGCCACGCCGAAGGCCAGCAGCGGGCCGGTCGAGGCCCAGGCGAGCACCGAGAAGTTGGTGTGGAAGTCCGCCTTCACCGTGGGCAGGGCCACCACGAAGACGGTGAAGGTGATGTTGAGCGACAGCAGGCCGGCCAGCAGTGCCACTAGCGACCACCACTGGTAGCGGGGGCTGCGCTCGGCCCGGGCCGTCACCCGGCGGTGGAGCAGGGTGAACCAGTTGGTCTCGACCGAGCCGTCGCCGAGCGTCCCCATGGCCCCGCCGCCGGGGTCGCGGGAGGGGTCCAGGAGCGCGGCGTCGGACGGCTCGACCGGGGTCACCTCCACGCCGGGACACCCTACCGGTGCCCAATTTCGGGTCCCTCAGCGCAGACCGCGCAGCCGGTACCACCAGTTTGGGTCGCGGCCGTGGGCATGGAAGTGGTTGGGGATCTGGCGCATCACGCGGTCGACCGACCACTCCCCCGCCCCGAAGCGGGCGTCGGCCACCCGGCTCAGCTGGGCCAGCATGTGCTCGACCTCGTCGTCGGGCGGCACCGGGCCATGGTGCTTCCACACCACCATGGGCACGCCGCACACCTCGCAGTCGGCCACCCAGCAGACGTCGTCCTCGTGGTGCCATTCCGACAGGCGCGCCGCCTCGCAGAGGTCGCAAGCAGGGTCGAAGGGCAGTGCCATCAGGCGAGGATCTGGTCCCGGATCGAACCCATGTCGTAGTAATCGCGCCAGCGCGTGATCCTTCGCTCTCCGTCCACGTCGAAGGCGACCGCGATCTCGCAGCGGATCGTCTTGCCCTCGTAGTCGAAGTGGTCGACGCGCTCGATCATGACCGTGCGCTCGTCCGCCACCGTCCTCGTGACCTCGCGGGTCACGTTGGGGGCCGTCGGCATCATGTCGGTCATGACGACACGGATGGCATCAGCCCCTACATGCACGCCTCGCGAGCCGTCGGTGTAGACGGCGTGGAAGAAGGACATCGTCGCCTCGAGGTCGCCCCCTTCGTACGCTCGGAAGAACGCACGCACCACCGCGGCGGGCGAACGATCGCCGGCGGCCACACCCACGTCCACGCCCATGTCGTCGACCCTGTCCCCGCTGACCCGTCA
>DATNLP010000019.1:0-2272 GCA_035602795.1 Acidimicrobiales bacterium
GACGGGCGACGCGCCGACGTGGTGGTGACCGACGTGAGCGGCGTCAAGACGGCGATCGTCGAGGAGGCGGACGACCCGCGCTTCATCGGCGGGCACCCCATGGCCGGGTCCGAGCAGAGCGGGCTGCACGGCGCCGACCCCGACCTCTTCGAGGGTGCGGTGTGGGTGCTGACGCCGACCGCCGCCACCGACCTGGTGTCCTTCGACCGGCTCAAGTCCGTCGTCATGAGCCTCGGGGCCGACGTCCTCGTCCTGTCCGCGGCCGATCACGACCGCCTCGTCGCCGTGGTGTCGCACGTCCCCCACCTGGTGGCCGCCACCCTCATGAACGAGGCCAGCGCCGGGGCCGAGCAGGACGGCGCGCTGCTCCGGCTGGCCGCCGGAGGCTTCCGGGACATGACGCGGGTGGCCGCCGGCCACCCCGGCATTTGGCCCGACATCTGCGCGGAGAACGCCGGCGCGATTGTGGGGGCCCTCGACGCCCTCGTCGAGGACCTGCAGGCAATGCGGGCGCGCGTGGCTGCGCACGACCGGGCGGCGCTGCTCGACGTGCTGCAGTCGGCCAGCGCGGCGCGGCGGAACCTGCCCGCCCGCGTGGTCCGGCCCGACAACCTGACCGAGCTCCGCATCCCCGTCCCGGACCGGGCCGGCGTCCTGGCCGAGATCACGTCCCTGGCCGCCGACGCCGGCATCGGCATCTACGACATCGAGATCGCGCACTCGGCGGAAGGCCCGCGCGGCGTGCTCATCCTCGTGGTCGAGAGCGGGGACGCCGCCTCACTCGCCGGCGCGGTGGAGGCGCACGGCTACCGCTGCCGCGCCGAGCAGCTCGCATGACGGCTCCGGGCATTCTGGTCGTCGACGGGGGGGTGCCCTGCCGCGGCACCGTGCGCACGCCCGGCGAGAAGTCCATTTCGCACCGGGCCGTGCTCCTGGGCGCCCTGGCCGAGGGGATCTCCGTCATCCATGGCCTGTCGGACGGCGCCGACGTCGCCGCCACGCTGGCCGCGGTCGAGGCCATGGGCGTCCGGGTCGAGCGCGACGGGAGCGGGACGGTGCGGCTGCACGGCGGCCGCACCCGCCTCCATGCCCCGGCCGGGCCGCTCGACTGTGGCAATTCCGGCACCTCCATGCGGTTGCTGTGTGGCCTGGTGGCCGGGTTCCCGTGGGAGACCGAGCTGGTCGGTGACGCGTCGCTC
This sequence comes from Acidimicrobiales bacterium, assembly GCA_035602795.1. Lineage (GTDB taxonomy): Bacteria > Actinomycetota > Acidimicrobiia > Acidimicrobiales > RAAP-2 > Bog-473. The sequence goes on from DATNLP010000019.1 coordinate 1,200, forward strand.
TCCAGCCGCCCCATGGACCGGGTGGCCGAGCCCCTCGGCCTCATGGGCGCCGAGCTGCGCGGCCGCGGCGCGCGCTGCCTGCCGCCTGTGCGCGTGCGCGGGGGAGCGCTGCACGGCATCGACTGGACGGCCAAGGTGGCCAGCGCCCAGGTGAAGTCGGCCATCCTCCTGGCCGGCCTGTCGGCGCGCGGGACCACCGTCGTGCGCGAGGCCGTGACGACACGCGCGCACACCGAGGAGATGCTGGCCGAGGCGGGGGCCGACCTCACCGTCGAGCCTTGGGGCGACGGACGCATCGTCACCGTGCGCGCCTCGGCGCTGGCGCCCGTCGAGCGGACCGTCCCCGCAGACCCCTCCGCGGCCGCCTTCTTCGTGGTGGCCGGCTGCACGACCATCGACAGCGACCTCACCGTGGCCGACGTCTACCACGGGCCGGCCCGCCTGGGCTTCGTCTCCGTCCTGCAGCGGATGGGGGCGCGGGTGACGGTCGAGACCGACGGGCCGGGCACGGCCACCATCCGCTCGGCCTCGTGGCCCCTGCACGGTACCGAAGTGCCGGCGAGCGAGATCCCGTCCCTCGACGAGGTACCGGCCCTGGCCGTGGCCGCCGCCGTCGCCGAGGGCACCACCGTCTTCCTCGACGTGGGCGAGTTGCGCGTCAAGGAGGTCGACCGCCTGGCCGCGGTGGCCGACATGGTGGCGGCGTTCGGCGCCCGGGCCGACGTCGAGGGGGACACCCTCGCCATCACGGGGGTGGGGGGGGCGCTGCGCGGGGCGCGCTTCGACAGCCGGGGCGACCACCGTATGGCCATGGCCGCCGCGGTGGCCGGCCTGGCCGCCGCGGCGGGTCAGCGCAGCCTGATCACCGGCTTCCGCTCCGTGGAGACGAGCTACCCCGGCTTCGCCGACGACCTGCGGTCCGTCGCCACGGGGGAGTCGGCGCCGCGCCCGCTCCTGGTGGCCATCGACGGCCCCGCCGGGGCGGGCAAGTCCACCGTCTCGACCGCGGTGGCCCGCCGGCTGGGCCTCGACCGCCTCGACACCGGCGCCATGTACCGGGCCGTCGCCTACGC